>NZ_JAAGPQ010000017.1:0-112959 GCF_017104985.1 Paraburkholderia sp. Ac-20342
GCGTCGACGAGCGCGCGGCGCGTCGCGAGCGCCGTGCCGTACGCGGTGGCCGCGCCGACGCTCACCGTCAGCACGTGGTGCACGCTCGCCACGTGGCGGCATTGCAGTGCCTGCACCGCTGCGCGAATCTGCTCGCCGATGCACCGCGCGCCGGCCGAGTCGGTGTCCGGCAGCAGCACGGCGAACTCTTCGCCGCCGTAGCGCGCGGCCGTGTCGCCGGGGCGCCGCACGTTTTGCGCGATGCAGCGCGCCACGCCGATCAACGCTTCGTCGCCGGCCGAATGGCCGTACAGGTCGTTGAAGTCCTTGAAGTTGTCGACGTCGATCAGCAGTAGCGAGAGCGGCCAGCCGTTGCGCTGCGCGCGGCGCCATTCCTCGCCCACGTGTTCCTCGAACGCGCGGCGGTTGTTCAGCCCGGTCAAGCCGTCGGTGCGCGCGAGTTCGCGCAGCTCTTCCTCGGCCGCGCGACGCAAGCGCAACTGGTACGCGAACAGGATCGCGAGCGCGATGATCGTGACGTCGAGCCCGGCGATCAGCGTGCCGATGATCCACGCGCGCCGCCGCCATTGGACGTAGATGTCGTTGGTCGACAGCGCGACGTCGAGAATCAGCGGATAGATGTCGATATGGCGGAACGCGTACCAGCGCTCGACGCCGTCGATCGCCGCCGTGCCGAAGAAGTCGCCGCTCGGCTGCTGGACGAAACGGGAATAGTTCGCGGTGCCGGTCAGGTTGATGCCGATCGTTTTCAGATCGTAAGGACGGCGCATCAGCATCGTGCCGTCGTTGAGCATCAGCGCCATCGAGCCGCTCGGCCCGAGCTTCATGCCATCGAACAGGCGGTGAAAATACGTGAGGCGCATGGTGCCGACCACCACGCCGCCGAAGCTGCCGTCCGGCTGCGTGATGCGCCGGCTCAGCGCGATGCGCAGGTCTTTATCGCTGACGCTACCTTCGGGGCCGAACGGATGGCTGATGAAGAGGCCGGCATCCGGCTTATCGCGATGCACCTTGAAGTAATCGCGGTCGGCGAAATTGCCCGGCTGCGGCTCGGTCGTACGCGAATCGAAGCGCACGTTGCCGCGGGCGTCGAGCACAAACACCGAGCCCATGTCCTTCGCGCTGATCGAGCCGTCGAACAGCACCATCTGGCGAATCGTCGGCGGCAGTTCGAGCACGCCCGGCTGTTCGAGTCCGTCGATCACCGCGCGCAGCGACAGGTCGTAGATCTCGAGATTGCGCGACACGTCGCGCTCGACCAGCAGCGAGACGTTGTCGACCGAGTCCTGCGCGCGCCGCAAGGCGTCGTCGCGCATCTGCGCGAGCAACCAGACGGCGATCGCGAGAATCGCACCCGCTAGCACGATGCTGATCGCAATCACGGCGTTCGGTCGGCGCGTCACCATTTGCTGTTCGTTTTAAACCTGCGCTCGACCACGCGCGTGAACGGTATTGGCCGCGTCCCGCGCGAATCTCCGGAGTACGCGTCCCCTGAACCGGTAGGGTAGCAGACGCGAGCGCCCGCCATGACGCGAAGAAGCATGATTTTGCGAACTGGCGCCGGGGCCGGCCGTGGGCGGCAAGCGCGCCAAGCCACGCAAAGGCCGTGCAAGGCCGCGGCGGCCCGCCGTCGGGGGCTTCGGGCGACCGTCGGGCCGTTTTCGGGCCGTTTTCCGACGCTCGCCCCGCCACCTTCCAGCCGCCTGACTGAGCGCCTTCCGGGCCGCCCGCGCGCCTGTCCGGCCGCCGTCGAATTATCCGGATAGCGAATGCAAATTGGCCGGATAGTTCGCCTCGCCACTTGGGTATTCAATCGAGCCTGTCACGTTCAAACGATTGGACACAAGGAGAGAGACCTCATGAGCGAAAAGCGCAGCGCCAGCCAATGGCGCGAATTCGTTAGCGGCTGTCTGGACTTCCGCCCGGCGGAAGGCGTCTACCGGATTGCCCGCGAAATGTTCACCGAGCCCGAGCTGTTCTCGCTCGAGATGGAGTACATCTTCGAGAAGGCCTGGATCTACGCGTGCCACGAAAGCGAAATTCCCAACAGGAACGACTTCCTGACGATGCGCGCGGGCCGCCAGCCGCTCATCATTTCGCGCGACGGCGCCGGCAACCTCAACGCGATGATCAACGCGTGCCAGCACCGCGGCGCCACGCTCACGCGCATGACGAAGGGCAACCAGTCGACCTTCACGTGCCCCTTCCACGCCTGGTGCTACAAGAACGACGGCCGCCTCGTGAAGGTGAAGGCACCCGGCGAGTACTGCGACGACTTCGACAAGTCGGCGCGCGGCCTCAAGAAAGCGCGTATCGCGAGCTACAAGGGCTTCGTGTTCGTGAGCCTCGACGTCGACGGCACCGACACGCTCGAAGACTATCTCGGCGACGCGCGCCTCTTCTTCGACATGATGGTCGCGCAGTCGCCGACCGGCGAGCTCGAAGTGCTGCCCGGCAAGTCGACCTACACGTTCGACGGCAACTGGAAGCTGCAGAACGAAAACGGTCTCGACGGCTATCACGTGAGCACCGTGCACTACAACTACGTGGCGACCGTGCAGCATCGCATCGAATCGAATGCGAAGAACGGCGGCAGCGGCGAAAGCGCGAGCGGCACGCTCGACTACAGCAAGCTCGGCGCCGGCGACCACGAAACCGACGACGGCTGGTTCGCGTTCAAAAACGGCCATAGCGTGCTGTTCAGCGACATGCCGAACCCCGAAGTGCGTCCCGGCTACGCGAGCGTGATGCCGCGCCTCGTCGACGCCTACGGCCAGGGCAAGGCCGAATGGATGATGCACCGGCTGCGCAACCTGAACGTCTACCCGAGCCTCTTCTTCATGGACCAGATCAGCTCGCAGCTGCGCATCGTGCGGCCGCTCGCCTGGAACAAGACCGAGATCATCAGCCAGTGCATCGGCGTGAAGGGCGAGTCGGCGAAGGATCGCGAGAACCGCATCCGCCAGTTCGAAGACTTCTTCAACGTGTCCGGCATGGGCACGCCCGACGACCTCGTCGAATTCCGCGAGCAGCAGCGCGGCTTCCAGGCACGGCTCGAACGCTGGAGCGACATCTCGCGCGGCCATCACAAGTGGGCCAGCAGCGCGACCGCGAACACGACGCTGCTCGGCATCGCCCCGAACCTGACCGGCACCGAACTGACCCACGAAGGGCTCTACGTGAACCAGCACGGCACATGGCGCGACACGATCCTCAAGGGCCTCGACCAATCCATCGCATCGCAGGGAGAACAGGCATGAGCCAGCTCCAGCACGCCATCGAGCAGTTTCTGTATCTGAAAGCCGATCTATGCGACCGGCAGCAATGGGACGACTACCTCGAACTATTCGATCCGCAGAGCGTGTTTCACGTACCGCAGTGGGATTCGGAACACGTCTACACGACCGACCCGAAGCAGGGCATGTCGCTGATTTACTACTCGGACCGCTCCGGTCTCGAAGACCGCGTGTTCCGTCTGCGCACCGGCAAGTCGGCCGCGTCGACGCCGCTGCCGCGCACCATGCATCAGATCAGCAACGTGCGTCTGAGCGAGCGCGCGGATGCGGGCGTCGAGGCCAACGTGAACTGGTCGACGCTCTACACGCGCCACGGCTCGACCGACTACTTCTACGGCCGCGCGGTGTACGACCTGCGGCCGTCGGGCGATAGCTGGAAGATCACGCGCAAGCACGTGCTGCTGCTGAACGACCACATCAACGCGGTGCTGGACTTCTACCATCTGTAAGCGGGAGCACGACGATGAAACATAAAGTCGCATTGAGCTTTGCCGATGGCAAAACCGCGTTCTTCGACGTGAGCCCGAACGAGCTGCTGCTCGATGCGGCACTGCGCCACGGCGTGAACATTCCGCTCGATTGCCGCGAAGGCGTGTGCGGCACCTGCCAAGGCCGCTGCGAATCGGGCGACTACACGCTCGATTACGTCGACGAGGAAACGCTCAGCGAGGCCGACCTCGACGAGCGCAAGATCCTCTCGTGCCAGACGCGCGTAAAGTCGGACGCGTCGTTCTATTTCGACTTCGATTCGACGCTGTGCAAAGGCGCGAGCACGAGCACCGTGTCGGCGCGCGTAGTCGGCGTCGAACTCGTGTCGGCGACGACCGCGGTTCTGCGTCTCGATGCGAGCGCGCATGCCCGTCAGCTCGATTTTCTGCCGGGGCAATACGCGCGCGTGAAGGTGCCCGGCACCGAGGACTGGCGTTCGTACTCGTTCGCGAATCATCCGAATACGCGCAACGATTTGCAGTTCCTGATTCGCCTGCTGCCCGACGGCGTGATGAGCAACTACCTGCGCGAGCGCTGCAAGGTCGGCGACACGGTCGAATTCGAGGCACCGCTCGGCGCGTTCTATCTGCGTCAGATCGAGCGTCCGCTCGTGATGGTCGCGGGCGGCACGGGACTCTCCGCGTTCCTCGGCATGCTCGACGAGATTGCGGCGAAGCGCAATTGCGTGCATCCGGTGCATCTGTACTACGGCGTCACCAATGCGGCCGACCTGTGCGAAACCGGGCGCATCGACGGCTACAAGGCGAGCATCGAGGGCTTCGCGGTCGAAACGGTCGTGATGAATGCCGTGCCGGAATGGTCGGGCAAGACGGGGCTGATCCCCGAACATTTCGACCGTTCGTTCCTCGAAGCAAATGGCTTCGACATGTACGTGTGCGGCCCGCCGCCGATGGTCGAAGCGATCAAGACCTGGCTCGCCGAGCAAGGCATTCAGGACTACCGGCTGTACTACGAGAAGTTTGGCGAAAGCAACGCGCGGTAAAGCGCGTGATGTGACGCGGCTTCTTCCGTCGCGCTCCCGCTGCGGTTCTGTTTGCAGTTGTGTTTGAGTGTGTGTTTCTTTTGCGTCCCGTTCCGTCGTCGCAAGGCGATCGGACGGGACGATTCCATTTGGCAAAACGCTGACGGCGAATGCGCGAGTGTCAGGCGAACTCGCGGCCGGCGAATCAGCCCCGCTTCACTGGCACGCGCGCCGCGCGCTTGAGCGTATCGGACGGCGACTCGCCGAACATCGCCTTGTACTCGGTCGAAAAGCGGCCGAGATGCGACATCCCCCAACTCAGCGCAACCGATGAAATATTGCGCACCGAACGGTCTTCGAGAATATCGCGCCGCACCGATTCGAGCCGGTAGCGCTTCAGATAGGCAATCGGCGCACAGCCGAAATACTGCCGGAATCCGTCGAACAGCTTGAAGCGCGACACCCCCGAGGCGCGCTCGATCTCTTCGAGCGTGATCGGCTCGCGCGCGTTGTCGTGAATGAACTGGCGCGCCTTGATCAGGTAATGCGGCGGCGTCACGGCCGACGCATTGGCGAGTTGCGCCGAGTAGTTGTGCGGCTGCGACAGCAGCAGCCCCTTGAGCAGCGTCAGTTCGAATTCGCTCGACATATAGAGCTGCCCGAGCGCCCCCGCGCGTTCCATCTCGCCGGCGAGAAACTTGACCATGCGCCACCACGTGCCCTGCTCGCCGGCCGCCGCGTCCATGTCGGGTGGAACACGAGCGGCGCGTCGAGCGGACGTTGCAGCATCGTCTGCAGCACCTGCTGAAGCGCGGCGCGCGGAATCGCGACATGCAGCTTGCGGCAATTGCCGGTGATGGCCAGGTCCTGCGACTCCTGCGGACTGACGATCAACCCGCAGTCCTGATCCGACAGCCATGTCTTGCCGTGCGCGGCCAGTTCCTGCTGCCCGACCATCGGCAGGCTCACGCTATAGCAGTTCAGCGGACTGTTCTCGCGCACCGCGACCGTGACGTCGGTGCCGTACTCGACAAAGCCGAGCGTCGTCGCCATCGACCGCAACACGGTGCCCGACTGGTGAAACCGCAGCCGCTCCGGCCGGCTGACCTGCAGACCGTGCGGACCGCAGATCGAAGCCATCCATTCGCGCGCGCCGTCCAGGTCGCTTAGCGCGGCGCGAATATCTCGACTGACGGAATCCGGTATTGATCGCATGGGTGGAAACGAACTAGCCGGCATTCGCGCAGCGACGGGTTCGTTCGTCGGGAGGCAACCACAAGCGCGCGAAACCGGGGAACGAAGGGTTTCAGCAAGACTACCTCAACCTCGGCCGATCGGCGTAAACGAACACAAACAAACGCTGCACAGCGATGGAACCGGACGAAGCCCCCCGCGCTCCTCGACTTCAACGCCCGCCCCGCTGCAATCAGATCGAAAGGTCGGGTTTTCATCATGCGCCTAAATAGAAGCAAGGCCGCACAATTTTCCACCTCCTTCAGCCATCGCGGGCAAGCGTGCGCAAAAAATTCCGATCTCTATCAAGTCCGGCGGCATCCGATCCGATAACCGGTAAATGGGATGCCCTCGCCGGTCAGCGCTCACGCGCAATGCCTGCCGGGGTATGACGTCAAGCCGTCGGGAAGTACGGCGTCCTCGTAGAAACGTTCCCATGTCCGGACCTGAGAGTCCATACGAATCGCTCGATGTTTCGTTATTGGAGAGAATAAAAGTGATCCTCAATCGCCTCACCATCAGAAGCAAGCTCATTGCCGGCTTCGGCATGCTTTCCTTGATCGTCGTCACCGTCTCCGGGCTTTCGCTGAAAGCGCTAAGCGACTCGACCGATGGTTTCACCAACTACGTGCACGGCATCAATGCGCGCGCGGACATGGTCGTGCAGGTGCGAACGGCGATCGACCGGCGCGCGATCGCCGCGCGCAATCTCGTGCTCGTGACCAAACCCCAGGACGTCGAAATAGAAAAGGCCGACGTGATGCGCGCGCACGAAGACGTGCAGGCGCACCTGAAACAGTTGAACGAGATGATTGCGAACGCGACCGATACGTCGGAGAAGGCGCGCAGTCTCGTCGCCGAGATCAATCGCATCGAGGCGGCGTATGGTCCGGTCGCCACGCGCATCGTCAATCTCGCGCTCGCCGGCAAGCGCGACGACGCGGTCACCGACATCGACGACAACTGCCGCCCGCTGCTCGCCCAGTTGATCCGCGCGACCGATACCTATGCCGACTACACGCGGACCCGCCAAGAGCAGTTGATCAACGACTACGCCGAGCACTATCAGAATCAGCGCAATCTGCTGATCGCGATCTGCCTCGCCGCCATCGCGCTCGCGATCGTTTCGTGCTGGCTGATCTCGCGCGCGGTGACCGGACCGCTCGGCTTTGCGATCGACGTCGCACGCACGGTGTCGCAAGGCGATCTGCGCACGCGCATCAGCGCCGACGGCCACGACGAAACCAGCAAACTGCTCGGCGCGCTACGCGAGATGAACGAGCGGCTCACCATCATCGTCACGCGCGTGCGCGACAGCAGCACGAGCATTGCCGGCGCGGCACGCCAGATCGCGGCGGGCAACATGGACCTGAGCCAGCGCACCGAACAGCAGGCCGCCTCGCTGCAGGAAACGGCGTCGAGCATGGAGGAACTGACGTCGACGGTCAGACAGAACGCCGATAACGCGCAGCAGGGCAGCACGCTGGCGGCGAACGCGTCGTCGGTCGCGCAGAAAGGCAGCGTGGTGGTCGGCCAGGTCGTCGACACGATGCAGCAGATCAGCGATAGCTCGACGAAGATTGCGGACATCACCGGCATGATCGAAGGCATCGCGTTCCAGACCAATATCCTCGCGCTGAACGCGGCCGTCGAAGCGGCTCGCGCAGGCGAACAGGGACGCGGCTTCGCGGTGGTCGCGAGCGAAGTGCGCAGCCTCGCGCAACGCTCGTCGAGCGCGGCCAAGGAGATCAAGGATCTGATCGCGAACTCGGTGGACCGCATCCGCGACGGCTCGGCGCTCGCCAGCGAAGCGGGCAAGACGATGAGCGAAGTCACGCAGGCCGTCGCGCGCGTAACCGACATCATGGCGGAGATCGCGGCAGCATCGAGCGAACAGAGCCGCGGCATCGAGCAGGTGAATCTCGCGATCACGCAGATGGACAACGTCACGCAGCAGAACGCCGCGCTCGTGGAAGAAGCCGCGGCCGCATCGCGCTCGATGGAAGATCAGGGGCAGCAGTTGAGCGAAGCGGTGGCGTTTTTTCAGGTGGTGAATAGCGGCGGGATGGGGGCGGGTGCTGCGGCTCCGGTTTATGGGTCTGCGCATGCGTCCGGTCATGTGTCGGCTCATGCTCCGGCGTTGGCTCAGCGTAGCGCGATGCCGAGGCGGGAAGCGTTGGCGACAACGCAACGGGCCACGCGAGCGACGGGCGTGGCGCCGGTCGCGGCATTGGTGGGGGCGAATGGTGTGGGGAGTTCGGTTGGGGTGTCGGCGGTGTCTGTTGCGAGCGCTGATGACGGGTGGGATAGGTTCTGAGTGAGGTTTGCCGCGCGGTCTGCCTGAGGAGTTAGGGATCGGTGCGGCTCCGCGGCAACGCGTTGATAGGCGGTTGCCGATTTCCGTGTGTAGAAGTGCAAAAACCGGCGCGAGGCCGGTTTTTGCACTTAAGGAGGCGATGGAGAAAATGCCCCCGGCAGTCGACGGAACTCATGATTCCGGAATGGAAACAAAAACCCCGCGAGCCTTACGCTACGCGGGGTTTCGGGATTTCTACTGAGACACGAAGCAATTTCTTGCACTCAGTTCGAACCTTCTTTTTGCACCCCAACTACGGTAGAACAGGGGATCGAACTAATTGAGGAATCACACCGGGGAACTAAGTTTTTGCACTTTGTCGAGCCAAGCCAGATTTCGTTGCACTTTGTTCCTGAGAGTCGTACTCCGGGTCATCGGACGACTGGATTCGCGGAAGTGGCCCGCGATTATTGAAGCTGTTCACAAATGCGAGCGTGCATGCGGGCCTGCTGACGTGGGGCTCGTTAAAGTGCGTCTGGCATTCGTGTCGGGAACAGGGAAAATCTCCGTGGGTAGCTCGCGCAATTGCGTCCGGCAGAGCTTCTCGAGGCATCCTGCCGCGTGAAATCGCCCGAGATCTGCGCCAGCGCCGTCCATCACGGTCATCACGGTCATCACGGTCATCACGGTCATCACGCGGAGCCTAGTCATGAAATCGGCTCGAACCTGCGCTGCCTGCGGAGCGGCGTTTACCCCTCTGCGGCACGTTCCCAATCAACGGTACTGCTCAGCCGAAGCCTGTCAGCGAGCTCGCCGACGCGCGTGGCAGCGTCAGCGCCTTCGCACGGATTCTGACTACCGCGACAACCAGGCCCGGGCACAGGCGGACTGGCTGGCCCGGCATCCAGACTATTGGCGCCAGTATCGCGCGACCCATCCAACGTATTGCGAGCGCAATCGCGTCATGCAGCGCAAACGGAATGCGCATCGGTTTTGCCAGCCAATTGCAAACATGAACGCGTTGCAGCCCTCGCGGCCACTCACGTCCGGGTTCTACATACTGCGCGACGCAGTAGAAGCCGGCATTGCAAAGATGAACGCGTGGACAGTGCACATCGCTGTGCTATCGGCGCCGAAGCTTGTCCCCACATAATTGCAAAGAGATGACCTGATCGACTTCGGTTTATTGCCTGCTACCTTCGTTCTGTACCCGCGCATTTGATCGTCGTGGCGCTGCGGAGAAACCATTTTCTGCCGGACCGCAGCGATCCCTCTGACCGACAGTGAACGCGAGCGGGGAACAAATGACGGCGTCAACGCTGGCTGGAGCAGGACCGTGGCACTCGATCACACAGACGACGCAGACAACGCACAGGCGCAACCGCTGCGCGCAGCCGAATACGTGCGCATGTCGACTGAACATCAGCAGTACTCGACCGAGAACCAGCGCGATCGGATTCGTGAGTATGCGGCCCGACGCGGACTTGAGCTCGTGCGCACCTATGCCGATGAAGGCAAAAGCGGCCTGCGGCTCGACGGTCGACAAGCCCTGCAGCAGTTGATTCACGACGTCGAAAATCATGTCGCGGATTTTCAGGTCATCCTGGTCTACGACGTCAGTCGCTGGGGACGTTTTCAAGACGCCGACGAAAGCGCCTACTACGAATACATCTGCAGGCGTGCCGGCATCCAGGTGGCCTATTGCGCCGAGCAATTCGAGAACGATGGATCGCCTGTATCGACGATAGTCAAGGGCGTCAAGCGAGCCATGGCCGGCGAGTACAGCCGTGAATTGTCGACAAAAGTGTTCGCAGGTCAGTGCCGACTAATCGAGCTTGGCTTCCGGCAGGGTGGCCCAGCTGGTTATGGAATGCGACGCGTGCTCGTTGATCAGCATGGCCTCATGAAGGGCGATTTGCAACGCGGAGAGCACAAGTCGCTACAGACGGATCGCGTCATTCTGATGCCGGGGCCGCAAAGTGAGATCCGGATCGTCAATCTCATTTATGACTGGTTTATCGACGAATCGTTGAATGAGTACGAGATCGCTGCGCGCCTAAACGGCATGCGCGTCCGTACCGACCTCGATCGTGAATGGACCCGCACAACTGTAAGGGAGGTGTTGACCAACGAGAAGTACATTGGCAATAACGTCTACAACCGCGTGTCATTCAAGCTTAAGAAGGCGCGGGTGGTCAATCCGCCCGATATGTGGATCCGCAAGGACGGCGCGTTCCAGTCTATTGTGCCGAACGAAACTTTTTACACGGCGCAGGGCATCATGCGGGCGCGCGCCCGGCGCTATTCATGCGAGGAACTGATCGAGCGTCTGAGAAATCTTTATCGGAGCCGAGGCTTTCTCTCCGGCGTCGTGATCGACGAAACCGAGGGAATGCCGTCCTCCTCCGTCTACGCGTATCGGTTTGGCAGTCTGATTCGAGCGTACCAGACCGTAGGGTTCACGCCTGGTCGTGACTATCAGTATGTCGAAGGAACCGATTTCTGCGGAAGCTTCACCCGAAAATTGTCGCTGAAACTGAAACGAAAATCACGGACCTCGGTGGAGCTGTAACCCGAGATTCAGCCACAGACCTCCTCACCGTCAACAACGAGTTCACTGCTTGCATCGTCCTCTCCCGTTGTCAGGCGCACGGAGATGATCGCAATCACTGGAAGGTACGCTTCGATACCAGCCTGCTGCCAGACATCACCGTAGCGGTTCGACTCGATCACGAAAATGCAGCGGCGCTCGATTATTACCTCCTGCCTCGCCTTGATTTCGGCCAGCCCCGCCTACACCTGGCGGATCACAACCCGATCGAATTCGAAAGCTATCGCTTCGATACGCTGGATTACCTGTACGGCATGGCGCAGCGTGCTCGCCTGAGGAGAGCCGCATGATCCCGCATCAGTCGTCAGGTGAAGTTCGGATGATCCCCGTTGACCAGATCGAAGTCATCAATCCGCGTGACCGCAACAGCCGCGTCTTCGATGAGATCGTCGGCAACATCAAGGTCATCGGCCTGAAGAAACCGATTCTCGTCACGCCGCGTGCGACCTCCAGTGGGATCGAAAAATATCTACTTGTGTGTGGCGAGGGAAGGCTCAAAGCGTTCCGCTCCCTTGGTGAATCAACTATTCCCGCCCTCGTTGTGAACGTGAGTGATGAAGACGCGTTCATTATGAGTCTCACTGAGAACATCGCGCGCCGGCAATGCCGGCCGCTGGAACTGCTCGCGGGCATACGGCAGCTGCAGGAGCGCGGCTACGCGCCAAAGGCGATCGCGGAGAAGACGGGGCTGACGCAACAGTACGTGCAAGGAATACTGACGCTGCTGCACCAGGGTGAGGAACGGCTCGTTATTGCAGTCGAAAAAGGTCAGATTCCACTAAATGCGGCTCTCACGATCGTCGGCGCTGGCGACAACGATGAGGCGATTCAGGCTGCTCTTCAGGAGGCGTACGAGTCAGGAAAGCTTCGAGGCAGGCAGCTGATGGACGCACGTCGCGTGATTGAGCGACGAAAAACGCTTGGGCGCTCGGCCAATCGCAACATGTCACGCAATGTCACCTGCGTCACGACTTCGAGCCTCGTACGCACTTATCAACGCGAAGTGGAGCGACAGAAGGCGATGGTCAGAAAGGCCGAATTTACGCAGCAGCGACTCCTCTTCGTGGTGGGAGGCCTCCGGCAACTCTTGGCTGACGAGAATTTCGTGAACCTCCTCCGCGCGGAAGGACTGAGCACGCTGCCTAAATATCTGGCTGAACGCGTCTGGCCCGGTGGGAGCGCAGCATGACAGGCGTGACGTTGGGCTTCATTCCCGAGCCGCTATCCGTTTCAGTCACCAACATACTGCCGTCGCGTCGAACGCCGACCGGCGTGGTCGAATCGCGGAAATTCAAACAGATCAGAGCTTCAATTCAGGAGGTCGGCCTCATCGAACCGCTTTCCGTGACCTCAGCCGATCAGACTTCGGGCCAGCATGTGCTGCTCGACGGACATCTGCGCTTGATTGCGTTGCAGGACCTCGGACAGATCACGGCGAGCTGCCTCGTATCTACGGACGACGAAAGCTATACATATAACAACAGGATCAACCGGCTCTCAACGATCCAAGAGCACTATATGATCCGGCGTGCGGTCGAGCGCGGTGTCTCACCCGAACGATTGGCAAAAGCCCTCGCAGTCGACGTGTCCCAGATCATTAAACGAATGACACTTCTGGACGGCATATGTACGGAGGCAGCATTGCTCCTGGGTGATCGACAGTTCTCGCCCGAGCTTGTGCGCGCCCTTCGAAAAATGAAACCAACGCGACAGCTTGAATGCGTCGAACTGATGGTCGCGGCGAACAACGTCAGCGTGTCGTATGCAGAAGCGCTGCTCGTTGCAACGCCGGCTTCGCGTCTCGTTGATGGGAAAAAGCCCGCAAAACTGACGGGCGTGGGTCCAGAGCAGATGGCGAAGATGGAGCACGAGATGAGCAATCTGCAGGGTCAGTACAAGATTGTCGAGCAGACCTACGGGCAGGATGTCCTGAATTTGGTGCTAGCGAAGAGCTACCTTGCCAAGCTTCTCGAAAACGAGCCTGTCCGTCAGTACCTATTTCAGAATCAGGCCGATCTGCTGAGAGAATTTCAGGCTATAGTGGAAACAGCTTCCTTGGACCAGCAGCAACTCGCCGTAGCTGCGTGAATCTGCCCAACAAAAACTAACGATCACGGCACTACCGCGTAGGTGGGCGTATTATCTCTCCACCACACCCGACGCGGGAAGGGTTATGAGGAAACGCTACCTAAGCCTGTCGAGTGCCCAGTCCGGCATCGAGCGACTGATCCCCAAGCTGACTGCCAAACGCAGCTTCGTTGTCTGCCGTGCGGGTAAGCCTGTTGTGAAGCTCGTGCTTCCTGAACCGCCTCGACGACAGGCGCGCCGCGTAGCTAACCCGCGGCGACGGAAAAGGTAACGGTAGGCCACTTTGTATTGGCCGCCATTCAGAGCACATTTTCACACTGGTGGGTATTGGCAAGAGGAATCTGTATGAGCAAGACCCAAAAAGGAAAGGATTCAGGGACGAGCGATAAATCATTGCCGACGGTCGTGGTCCGCCGAGGACGATCACGTGACATTCCTGTTGTGACGCCGCAAATGAAGGAGCGCCTGCGTGCCGCGGCAAAAGTCTCAAAACGAACCACATTTCCTGAATTGCCGGAATGGCGACCCAAACGTTAGCGATATAGCAACGCGGGTGCCGATACCACCAGCCGGCGCCAAGTGACAGCGCGGACAAGAATTCGCCGTACAGTTTATGTACCAATTAGCGCGATCTGATGCATCGCTGGACAAGCGCTCTTTCCTAGAAATTTTGCGCAAAACTGTCGAACTCGATAAACCGAGATTGCGGAGCAAAGTCTGTACAGGAATGTGAAGCAGCTCCATTGCAACGCACACGATGATCCCCCACCTGATCCTGAATCCGTCGGCGCCGCTCAAGCGAGCCTACAGAAAAATTTAACCGTGTGGCCCTTGTATGGTCTTATCCGAGATCAGCCGGGTCCGACGTACCATCGTGCGCGTCAACAACTATGCCTTGAACCCAGAGCATTTGTGCAGCAGCGCTCAAGGCACTCAAAAACCAGCGATGCGCGTAGCTAGATATCTGACACGAGTATTGAACACAGTGTTCGGCCTATCGAGTCGCCGGCACCTCAAGTCGTCGATAGCATCAGCCGTAAACCAGTAACTGACGCGCCACTTTGATATGGCTGACATTTTCACGTCGGCGACTGAAGGAATGCTATATAAAACGGCTGAAGCTTGATCCAGCTATCGCTGGAATTGATCAATGGCATCGAATGTGACGTCAAAGGACCCCGAAGCCGACCGACCGATCTTCGCGCGCAACGATTTTGGAGGGTGATGGGTGAACCGTGAAAATGAAATTTTTACTCGCAGTTTGATGGCTCGAGTTTGCAATTCAGACAGCCTCGCGGAGGCCCTAGAAATATTCACGCAAGCCGGTCCATTGCTCGATGGTTGCAAATTTGTCTTTGCGGCAAAGAGTGGAGCGGCGCCCGGCTTCGCAGTTAACCGAACATTCTCTGGCGGAGCGTCGATACGCAGTCTTTTCAATACCGAGCGGGTAGTGGTCCTAGACACTGAAACCGTTCGCGAAATGCGCAGTGGCAAGGCCACATATCCGATAGATTACTCAATATCGCTGGACACTCAAGCAGTAAGCTACCTTGAGCCATTCGTAAGTGGAAAATCAATTGCGAGATTGCCCACCGACATGAAGGAGGTTTTCGATTTCATTGCGCGCGACGATGTCTCGGTCGATCCAATTCCTTATATGCTAGAGAATGTTCACAACTTGCATGATCAGGGGGCCGCAGATCGGATCTACGCCAAATTGAGAGTGTACGAAATATTGCGGACGCTCGACACGCAGTGGCTCCAATCTCGGGGAGAAGCGCGCTCGGTGCTGTCGGATCCCGATTTGACGAAGCGGGCTCAGGAGCACATCGCTCGGATGTTTGCGGATCGCGATGACGATCGATTTACTCGCGGACTAACTTTCCGATATCAATTCGTATACTGCCATCTTCTTCAGATGGCATTGATTCAGTTGAGTTCACCGAAGGCGAGCCTTGCTAACAAAATGCTTCAGTTTTTGGAGTTCTGCGACTCCGTAATGGCGATTATGAACGGTCGCGAAACTGCATTGGCGCGCGCCTATTTTGAGCGCGGTCAAGACCTCACTTTCTTCGGGAAAATTCAGAAAGGTAAGCCGGATCTATTTCGACTGCTTGGGGGTATGGCGTGGGATTTGTGGCATGTACGGCAGCTAGAGGAGGCGATGACGTTCAAGCCCGCGCCGCAAGCTCGTTACTTTTTCCCCGCCTTGCTCACCTTCGACAAACGTCTTATCGAAGTAATAGATTTATATCCGTTGAAAGCATGCGCTTTCAAAGAAGGCCAATCCGAGCCAATGCCGGTCTTCGATGGTGACTGGTTCGATCTGGTGGCCACAGGGGAGGCAGCGAAGCATTCCATTCAAGAACGCTTTTTCTCCAGCGAGGCCCGTGCTTCCAGGGACGCGCGGCGAGATGGCGTCAAATCTAACATTGAAGAGATTACCAAGGGGCTGGAAACCAAATTGAGTCAAGTTGCTTTAGTAAACTGCCCTAGCCATTAATCAAAGATTCCCGTTTAAGGGTACATTTTCCTGTCCGGTTGTTACCTCATGCTACGCGATCCGCTCAATCGGATCGCGAGGACCAAACAAATCACATGAAGACGAAATCGCTATTGTCAGTGACTCGCCACATGGATGTGAGATCAAGGAATCGTCATTTATTCCGTTTTTCCTCGCGCGAATGACCATACATGCACATCCAATGATGAGACACCTCCTCCTTCGCACAGTGCCAGAGGCAACCATGACAACAGAAAGCGAAAACTTAGAAGAGTTTCTTGAGATAGAAGGACCTCATCGCAAGGGACCACTGACGACCCCGTTTGGTCGGTTAATTGATGAAATGTCTTATGCGCGTCTGTTTTTCCTTGCGTTGGCTGTTTTGACAAGTGCGACTGTGTATTTTTACGTGGCTTCCCCTCATGGTCATGGAATCGTGACATCGAATGGAACGAATGACGGATCTTTGCTTGATGCGCTCTACTTCACCATTGTTACCTTCACCACGCTCGGCTACGGCGACCTGGTTCCACACGGCTTTGGCCGCGTTATCTGTGCGATGGTGGTTTTCTCCGGTCTCTCACTTGTCGCACTGTTTGTCGGAAAGGTGGCGTCTGAGCGCCAATATTCCATGCTGCTACTTCTTCACACAAGTGATTGTCAACGTAGACTTCAGGGTTTCTGCGATGATCTTAGGAGCGCTACAAAGGCTGTATCCATGTCGTGCGAGACGGCAAACACTGTAGCCCTCCGACAAAGTACAAAAGAAATGGCAAACCTCCTACAGGCAATCTTTAAGTATGTCGTTTTTCATTTAAACCAATCCAGACTTACAGAATTCGGAAACGAAAGCTCATTGACTTCTTTGAGCAAAGAGCTCTTACTCGCGCAGACGGTATGCGCAGAAGCCTTCAAATCCAAGGCGGCAGACGAGGTCATCGGAAATCGTACGCTGGCAATCGTCAAGAGGCTCGCGTCTTTCGAACAGCTCGTGATTATGTTCCAGCAAAGAACCAAAACTCGGACAAGGCTATCACGTTTTTTTAGAACGTCCTTGCCTCGCTGCCTGGATTCGCCGTCACCGGTTGATCATAAGCCTTCTCGCGGCTCGCTCAAGACGAACCTAACGGCCGCCAGCCAATCACCAATGCGGGAGCAGGCAGACCGTCTTGTTGCCTGGGCGCGCGAACACATCACTAGTTGGCTTCTGAGCCGAGTTTACGAACACCTGCCGTCAGGTCCCCGACTCAAATGGCCGCGGCATGAACACAAGAGAATTGCGTCGGAACTGAAAGTGTCAAACACCGTTGCGGAGGCTTGCATCAGCCAACTTATCGCGGAAGGCCGGATCGAGTGATATCTCGGTCGAGCGGAATGTGCTCCTAAGACCCCGCAGTATGTCATTTTCATATGTGTGGAAACGTTACGCGAAACGGCGTTGGTGTCAGACGCAATTTCAAGTTGATATAGCATCAGGTGGAATTGACGAGTGGCATTTTCTGGCTCGGAACATGCCCGCTCACCGAGCGTTGATGGGAAGCCTGGATCGGGTGACGATCGAAAATCGAGCTGTTTGCCCAACAGAGCGCAATCCCGCCCTGCGACCGCCTGCCGTGCTATCGTTATTGCCGTGCTCGGTGGCGAAGTCGGCAGCTATCACTCATAGGCTGTAATGAAACTAAATGGCTGTCCGTACGCTGATCAAGTTTTGCTGACAGGCACGAAACCAACAATTGCATCGGGCTTGGCAAAGGAGCTCAGCCAGTGACCGACAGGGGAATGACGTGACGACCTGGAAACAGCGTCTCGATGGATACCGGACGAAAAGAGCAGCACTCTTTAGTGATGTCTTCCTTCAACGCTCCGGGAAGAATGAGTGGATGCCGGAAGAAGCCGACTCGAGGGCGGCTGCCGAACTTCATACACAGCTCGCTACACGTGTCGCCACCCAACCATTGCGCTACGGGGACGGCATCGAAAGCGCAGCGCTAGAAAGTCTTTACCGCCTCTTCGGCAGTGCGCGCGAGATTCAGGACAGGTACTTCGGCGCAACCCACTTCGAGACCCTCGCTTGGCACGTGCTCAATGCTCACGTGCGCCCGTTCACGGCGAAATGGCACCGACGCAACCTATCCGGCGCACTTAGCGCACTGGACGACACAGACGAGTTCCGAAGTGATCTCGAGGAGTTGCAGCCGCTACTCATCTTGTTCGACGAACTGCTGCTAGAGATACGGGATGGCCAGCGGCCCTTGCCTGGCTCCGTAGGAGACGAAGTAAGTGAACGGTTCGAAGGCGAGATGGCAGCGCCCCTACAATGGGGCATCCCGCCGACCGGCAGCAACGTCCAGAAAGCACAAGCAAACGCAATGAACGCGGCCGAACGTGAGGCCATCAAAACACGTAGGAATACCTATGGCGTTAAATTCGACCGGGAATACGCCACTGGACTTGCCCTCTCCGGTGGCGGCATTCGTTCAGCCACCTTTTCGCTGGGCGTGTTGATCGCACTCGCGCGGCGCAATCTGCTACCAGACTTCGATTATCTGTCAACGGTGTCAGGCGGTGGCTATCTGGGCTCGTTTCTGACGACGTTTCTTTCCACCAAAGGCGATGCCACGGAAAGTCGTGTGCAAAATCTCGGTTTGTATGCAACGCAGCGCCCATTTTTAAAAGAAGAAGGGGAAGCCCAAGCCCTTCGCCACCTGCGCCATCACAGCAAATATCTGCAAACGTCTTGGATCGAGCGCATTGTCATGGCCGCTTCGCAGATATACGGAATGCTAGTCAACAGCATCGCACTTGCACTGATTCCCACACTGCTCGCGCTCTTCGAGTATCTCGCACGAAACACTGTTGGCGCGCGGCTCCCTGACTTCCACCTTGGTTTTGTGGTTGCAGCACTATTGATGGGAACTGCGATCATTCTGCCCTTGCTCGTACGAATCGCCCCGTCGATCCGACATCGTGCCGATGCAGTACTCGCTTGGCTAGCAGTTCCCCTGCTTTTACTGGTCATCTGGCAGGCGCTTGGATGGTTACATCGCCATGTCGATTTCTTTGACACAGGGCGACATGGAATATCACCTTACACCGCGGCACTCATGACCGCCGGTACAATACCAGTGGTAAGCGCAGGCGTCATTGCCTTGCTCGGACGTCGTAATGCACGAATACAGATTCCACTTGCAGTAATCGCGGGATGCGTGGCGCCCGTGTTCGTCGTCGGGCTGGAACTCTTGATCTATCAGTGGTTGACAGGTGCGGGGCCGAACCTCGGAGCGTATGCGTGGATGCCATCGGCTCGTGCAAGTCAGCTAGGACTCGTGCTCCTGGTCGTATTTGTCTTCGTATGTGTGCCGCTCGACATTAACTTCACCTCACCCCATCGTCACTATCGCCGAAAGCTCGCTGAGACGTTTCTGATTCAGCCTACGCGCGATCCGAACGCCGACCAGCCATTTGACAGCGGCGTCCGTATCAAGTTGTCTGAGATGAATCCGCAGGCCCGTGCACCGTATCACCTGATGAACGCCGCACTAAACGTACCGGCCTCTGACAGCCCAGCGATGCAAGGCCGACTGACCGATTTTTTCATGTTCAGCCGCGACTTTTGCGGCAGTCCTCTCACCGGTTATGCAAAAACGCAGGCTTGGGAAAGACTTGACAGCGGGCTTGATGTGGGCACCGCGATGGCCACATCGGGCGCGGCAACGTCACCTCTAATGGGCTTGCAAACGAAACAATACCAAACGTTTTGGCTGGCGATGCTCAACGTGAGACTCGGGTACTGGCTAAAGAATCCGTTCTACTCCAAGGCTTGTCCCACAGGCACGCCAGGGGTATGGTATTTGTTGAGCGAGATGTTTGGAAATATCCACGAAAGAGGCAGATATCTGAACGTCACCGATGGCGGTCACATCGAGAATCTGGGAGTCTACGAACTGTTGCGACGCCGCTGTAAGTATATCGTCGCGGTAGACGGCGAGCATGACCCCGCAATGACTTTTCACGCGCTCACCACGCTTCAGCGACTCGCGTCAATCGACCTAGACATCTCGCTTGAGATTGATCTCGACGATCTTCGCCTTCGCAAGGACGGCTTGAGTCGCTCTCACTTCCAGATGTGTCGTATTCGTTATCCCGGGACCGCCACGCAGCCGCCCGGCATAGGCTATCTGATCTACGTGAAGCTCTCACTGACAGGCAACGAGGGGGAGTTTATTCGACGCTACCGTATGGATGAACCCGCCTTTCCGCATCATCCGACGGCCAACCAGTTTTTTACGGAGGCTCAGTTTGAAGCGTACCGCTCGCTCGGGGAGCACGTTGGCGACAAGCTCTTCATGAAAGCCATCGTTGGAGAACTGGCCGGTGCAGACTGTCTTTCGGTTCAGGAATGGTTCAGGCGGGCAGGCAAAAGCATCCTCACATAACTCACACAGCCGAAAAACCGACAGCAAGAGAGACGCTTCGGAGGTCTGATGGGCGACGTTCCGCATCTCGTTAGCTGAAGAGGCTGTGCTGACTCATGCGCTCACCGTGCAACTGAAGGCGAAATCCATAGAGCTCCGCAATGCCGCGACGGAAGTCAGTCACCCCACCGTAGCTGGGATGCCGCACTACCTCTACAGTCACCCCAAAACGGCCAGCGTATGCAGCGGCATCCTGGCCGATGGAAATAATTCTTTTAATGCCTAGCCCCTCAATCAATGAGGCGTTCAGGTCATCGACTTCTGAGAGTTCGGCACGCGTGAAGCGCCTGTTCGAGAGTGCGATGCCCGGTTCGTGAGGGTGAAAGGGAAACACGTTCCAGAAAACCGGTGGTTGATTTACTCGACCAATTGCAGCCCAGATCTCGGCGGCGGTGCGCTCCGCAACAGCAGTTCCATACGTGGCCCGGGTCAAACGCGCGCCGGGAAAAAGCCTTTCAAGTTCTGGCAAATGATATTCGTCAGTCAACGCAAGGCCCGTGCGCCGTCCTCCGCGATAGCCCAAATCCCGTCCCATCCATAGCGTATCGACACCGCACTCGAGCGCGGCGGCCAAGTACGACCGCAAATTTCTACGGCGCGTAGCAGCAGCGTCTGGCCGATCGTGAATCGGACAAATATCGCGGTATGGATTGAACACGTTGTCCAGCGTTATTGCGGCTAGACTTTTGACAAAGGAGTCGGGCTTCATTCGTTGGTCCGGGTTGGCGCCTCGAATGATAGCGTATGTGCGTCCATGTCGACGATAACCCGGCCGCCGCGGTTTTCGGGCTGCCGCAGCTCGCGGAAGACCCGAAATCCATCCAGTATCGCCCGCTCCCACTGCCAGAGTGGCGCGGCAGCCACCTCATAGCCATCGACCATGCTGCGAACCTGCTTGAGCAGTCCGTACTCCAGCTTGCCGATCGCAACGTCGGCATAGTAGTTGCGATGCCTCGCGTGGTTGAAAATCCAGGTAGCGATGCCTTCCTCTATGATCATAGCTCGCGCGCCGTCTTCGTTTTCATCGATCTCCGGCACAGATTTGCGTTTGACTTTCAGCAGCGCCCGGATCACAGGAGACCATCCGAGATGTGCGACGTACGCGAGATGGAATACATCGTGAAAACGGTAGTCGTCGGGTTCATTGCTGTTATCCGTCAGACGGTCACCGATGTAAACGCCGTGCAGTTGCTGTACGACGTAGCTTCCCGACTTCGATCGACGCTCAATGAATTCCATCGGAATAGTGCGAGGCAGTTGCTCATGCTGCGGCAACGGAGCATCGAACGGCTGCGTATACTCAAGGATCTGTCCGGGCCATCGACCGTGGATCTTTACAAGGTTGTCACGCGCGATGTCCTCCAGCTTCAGCATGAACGATGCAGCGACTAAACCTAACATGCCCAGCAATTGGGCGAGCAGGTTGGTCTGCGAGTCGTGGTAGAGGGTCAGCTGCGATATGTCCACATGACCGACAATCTCTCCGCTCGCACGGGCCAGTTCAGCTAACTGTTGAGTTCGGCGATTTTCCAAGTCGTCGCCATGGACCGCAATAAGTCCATCGATCTGCCGGAAGTTAATCTCTCCGCCATTCTCACGTTCATGCTCTCCGAACCGCTGTCGAAGATACCTCAAGCACCGTTCGCCGAGAATCCTGGGTTCGATTGCGCTCGCATTGGCGATCGCGATCAGATACCACAGCGCGTCGCCGATCTCTTCGCCAGCCACCTGCGTCTCGGACTCCTGCAGACGGTCCCGATTCACTTTCTTTAACGCCGACAGTAGTCCACCCACCTCACCGAAAAAGCCAAAAGTCAGCTGGACTGAACCGTCAGGGATCGATGAAAAGCGATCGGTTTGACTGGACAGCGCCGCATATGAGGCAATCGTTAGTGGCGGCTGCTGCGCTTGCGCGATCACCATAGTTGAATTTCCTGATTGGTATCGCCTTCAGATCGGAGGACGCGCCCACGTTGCATGTGGGCGCTGCCACTTGAACGGCGCCGCCTGATATCCTTGGACGCCGAGGCCCTCGAACCAAGCGACGAAATCGGCGATGAAGTGAGGCTCAAAACTATTCCGGTAACCGCGCCTTATGAAAATCGGCTCTAGATCTTGAGGAACCGCGATTGCCTGGTTGCCCCAATACGCAAACCGGTGGCCAATCAACACGCCGGTTGACCGCGTATCATTTGCGATATTGCGTGGGTTTGGATTGCCATCCGCGAGACTGTGATGCGAATCGACCTGCTGCCACTGACCGTCACCATCACGATGGTAGATGTTGTCGCCGAACATCTGCTTGACGCTGCCAAGACGCGAAGGCCTCTTATGATAAAACCGCTGGTCCGCCCAGTACGTGTCGTAGGTTAGGACCTCATCAACACGCATGACGTATACAAGTCCAGGCGGACGACGATCGGCCAAGGAACTCAATCCGGCAATCCAGTCCCCAACCTCCGCCTGTTGACGGATATCCGGCTTGCATGTCGCGAGGCTACACACTCCCCCGAAAGGGTTGGGTGCGAACCCATAGTCTCGGGCAACGACGTAGGAAAAGAGTCGCATGGCTGCTAGCAGGAGTATCTGGGAATGTCGCGCGCGGGGGCGGAATCTCCGTCAGGTGTGTCCTTTTCGTTGATGCGGCCTTCGATCGCATCCTTCACCCGCTCAGCTTGCCATCCGACCACTGCATCGGCGTAACGCTCTAACGCCTCGGGGATCTCGCATTGCGCCTCACCATGATCCCAGACCCCTACGATGCGCTTACCCATCTTTTCTGCACACTCGATCTCCCATGTGACCCATTCGCTATTACGGGTCTCGGGCGTAATGAGCACGACAAAGACGGATGCCCACTCAATCCGAGGAGTGAGGATCTGCGATTTAATATAGTCTGGGTTAGTCGCATTATTCGGCTTGTCGCTGTTGATAGAGCCATCCCGCACATCCATGCCGGCGGTGGCCAACAGATCTTTGAGTGGTTTAAGCCTATGATCGTCCTCATGCACGTGACTGATGAAGACGTGAGTCCTGTCGCCTGACATGCCGCCCCCGTAGAGAGTAATAACTTAGTATATTTCCCTGACACACACAATCCGACGCACGCTAGGTCGCGCGGAGTAGTTCAGCGATTTCACTGGCGATCTCGGACACCGTATGCGTCGCAGTACTTCGCGCGACCTTGTCTGCGAGCGACGGACTGAAATCCATGACTTGCTGCTTCGTAACGTTGTGCCAAATAGGCAACAAGATCTGCTCGCCCGACACAGCACGTGTCACGATGCCGTCCAGTTCGTAATTCGTCCATCCCTTGGTGATGAATGAATGGGAGAGCACCACGAGCCCCACTCGGCTACTGGCTAGTCCGCGGTCGATTTTCTGCCGAAGACTGTCTCCAATCCGCAGCGTGAACTCGTCGTACCAAACGTTCAGACCTTGCGAGATCAAGGCGCTTGCCAGAGGGCGAACAATTTCGTCTTTATCCTCTGATGCGTGCGAGATAAAAACGTCGTGATACTGATTGCTCGAATCGATATCGGGTGGAAGGTCGTTTCGAACCAAACTCGGAAGCTCGCTGAGCGGCGTTTCGCGGATCTCCGGCAATGCTGCCGGCAAGATTCGGACCGATGCGCGAGTACTGCCACGCAACCCTTGCATATCGATCGTAACGTGCCAGTGACCAGACGAGGGGATGGTCAAGCGTTGAGGCGATCGCGTAGCAAGGCCGCCAATGTATCGATGTTGACGCCCACTGCGATAACTACTGAAGTTCGAGCTGTCCATCAACCTGACATTGGCGCCAGAGGAGAGCGTGATCTCCACGACTTCGCCTCGTTTCCTCTGTCCGAGATCATGATGCAAAAAGTTCAAGCTAGCCCCCGCTGATGGATCCATCAGCGGAGCAATGCCGACAGATCATTTTGCTTATTAGTTTATCGGTCAATTATGCATGCGCGCGCAATCTTTCTGCAAGTGGACTGAGTCGCGATACGTGTAGCAAACAAATGATGCAAAACGCATTTTCGCGTGTGCCAACCGCTCGAGATCGTTCGAGCTGAGCGTATTGCGGCCAGTCATCCACGAATCCAGAGCACGTAGAAGTCGACTGGCATCTCCGAACTATCTTGCTCCGGCCGAGCTATCGTTTCGAGTCAGCATTCTCGACACGCGCCACATAAAGCGCAAAGGTTCGCACCGTACGTGCGAAGCGGGCCTGCCGCAGGCACGCGCGGCCCCGTCATCGAGACGCCTACCCGTACCAGGAGTTCATCACATTCATATCCTCGACGGAAATCGGCCTAGCTGGCGCCGCGACGATGCCCTTGAGTGCTTTGATGCGCCGGTTGGCAGGAATGATCTCATAGCGCCCGGTTTCATCGTTTGGGACAAAGTCGATTCGGTCGCCAGCGACAAGTCCGAGCTGGTTACGGACTTGCCGAGGAATCGTAATCCGCCCCTTCGTCCCCACAGTTGCTGATGCCATACCACCTCCAATAGTTGCGTTTCTCACGTCACGCTGGCCGTACCCCTCGCATAGGCGCTCATCTTGCGCCTATGCGAAGACACAAAGCGTGGTAGCCGTCAGCTCAGACGCACGTCAGTGCCAGAAGAGGCTCCCACTCGCTTCATCGCCGGATTCGCCCGTTTGACCATTTACCTCCTCGAATACCCGCGCGAAACGTTTTCGGCTCTATTCTCTTTCACAAGCGCACCAAAAGAAAGTCCAGCACCCGGATCTGACAAAACAATTAAGAATATCAACCGGGGCAGTTCAGTTATGTCACTGGAATTTAAATCAGCACCTTTACTGATTTAAATTAACAAACGCTCAATAACCGTCAAAACGCTTTACCAGCGATGCCTTCGCGCCCTGCCACAAGCCCAAAAGTGGAAAATGTTTAGCGTATTGCGCTCAGGCATAAATATCCGCTAGATTTGATACCTTCGCTCCCGCAGATAATGTTGCGGGCCCAAAACCATTTCTAAATGGAGGTGTCCATCGCGATAGCAAGCTGACTTGACCCCATTTCGAGAGGCAGCCCCGATACGTGACGGCTGAGGGTGCCGAAATGCAAACGGCCCACGCTCCTGGCAGAGCGCGGGCCGTTTTGGGAAAAATGCGTTGCCCTAGGTCGGGACAACTCATTTATCCCGCGTTTTTTCCTGTTTGTCAACGGGAATCTCTTCGTTCGTCCGTTTCCTGCCGGATTTAGGTCCGGCAGCGGACCTCTTTTATCTTGCTGTCCCCAATGGCCCCTCAAATGGGTTCCAAGGGGACAGCTACGCCGGAGAAACGCAAATGAGCTGGTTTAGCCAAACCCGTCGCACCGAAACCGCCAGTAATGGGCAGCCCTCCATCGCGCCGAGCAATGACTCTTCCGAATACGTCATCGCCTCCGGGAGGCCCACATGCTGACAGATATCGAGCTTCACGAGTTGTTCGAGCGACTCGGCACGCAGGAAGCCCATCGGCGAAAGATCCAGTGGATCCGAACGAACGCGCCTGTTCGCGCCGTTGACGGCGGCCGCCGAAGCCACCGTGTTCGCTATGCCAGTCACAAGATGGGGTTCGTGATCGAATGCGAAGCGAAGATCACGGAGTACTCTGCCGCCGTCACGTGGGACTTCGACGAAGAAACACTAGAGTTCTATGGGCAGCCCGCGTTCCTCCAACTGGCGGCTCAACTGCCAAACGGCCGACGGTCCAGCTGGACCTACACGCCCGATTTTTTCCGGATCACCCGGAACGGTTTTGAGTTCGTCGAATGCAAGACCGCGAAAGACCTGTCTGGGTTGATCCAGAAGCGCCCCCACGCCTACTCCATCGACGAAAGAGGCGACTGGCGCTATCCACCGGCTGAGCAGCATGTCACTAGCGATTACGGTGCATCTTTCCGGATTCGCCCCGCGAGCGAAAACAATCCTGTCCTGATCGAGAACCTCGAGTACCTGCGCGACTACATCATCAAGCCTGCCCAAGGTGACCCCGTACAGCAGGAGAGGCTGCGCAACTACTTGGCCGCACGGCGATGGGCAACCGTATCCGACATACTAAGCGACAACCCGGACATCGCAGATACCCTCAACGCCGATGTTGTCGAAGGCCGGATCTGCTTCGACCTCACGGCCCAACGCATCACCGATCGCGAGCATGCGCTGGTATTTCGCGATGCGTCGTGTGCGTCAGCATACCGTGTCTTCGCCGCGTCGCAGACGAACACCCCGCGTGACAACGTCATTTTGTCACTAATGCCGGGAACTGGCTTCGGCTGGGACGGCAAGCACTGGGAAATTATCAATCGTGGCGACACTGAGATTGCCTGTCGTTGCCTCGATCCGGATGTCATGAGTGACAACAGCGTCATCGTCCTGCAGCACGGCGTCTTTGACGCGCTTGCAAAGAAAGGCCAGATCGTCCCGATTGAACGACCACAAGATGACGATGCTCAAAAAAAAGCACTTCACATACTGCAGCAGGCAAGTGATGCTCAGCTCAAGGTCGCATATGCGCGTTACAGCACCTTGTTCTCTTCGAACATCGCTGCATCTGACCGCCAGTATTCACGACGTGCACGCCAATATTGGCTTGCAAGCTATCGCAACGCCGAACGTACAACAGGATACGGGTTCCTGGGGCTGGTTCCCAACTGGCAAAACACACAGGGAAATCACGAGAGAAAGATTCATACCGATGTTCTCGGCATTATCGCCAACGTTTTCCACACTGGTTGGGTCGACCCCAGACAAAAAACCAATTCCGCATTGTTCGGCAAGGTGATCGCCTTATGCGAGGAGCAGGGCTTGCGAGCACCCAGCCGCACCACCTTCGTCCGCGAGATTCGAAGACTAACAACCCGATCTTCGGTGATGAAGCGGTTCGGTGGGCGAGTAGCGTACGAGATGGCGCCGATCCCGACTATTCCCGAAGGGCATCTAACCTACGCAACGCCAAGACACGGCACACACCCGTTCCACATCGGCCACATCGACCATACACCCCTTCCAATGCGGCTGAGATCGAAGGACGGAGAGATGATCCACCAGAGCGCATGGCTGACACTCCTTCTCGACGCGTATTCTCGTACGGTGCTTGCGTTCTACGTGACGTTCGACTCACCCTCGTACCGATCGAACATGATGCTTATTCGTGACTGTGTAAAGCGGCACGGCCGCGTTCCTCAATTCATCATTGTTGATAAGGGCAAAGATTTCCAGTCGATCTATTTCGATCAGCTACTTGCCGCTCTCAGATGTCATAAGCTTGATCGCCGTACATCTCAACCACGCGACGGCAGCGTTATTGAAATCATTTTCAACGTGAGCCAAAACGATTTCATCTATAACCTTCGCGGCAACACACAGGCCGATCGCGAGTACCGCAAGAAGACGAAGTCTGTCGATCCAGTTGCGCTTTCCGTTTGGACACTCCATGAACTGATCAACCGGCTTGGTCAATATTTCGATCAGGTCTACCAGCGGAA
The DNA here is from genome assembly GCF_017104985.1 of Paraburkholderia sp. Ac-20342. Lineage (NCBI taxonomy): Bacteria > Pseudomonadati > Pseudomonadota > Betaproteobacteria > Burkholderiales > Burkholderiaceae > Paraburkholderia > Paraburkholderia sp. Ac-20342. The sequence continues at coordinate 27,458 of NZ_JAAGPQ010000017.1, forward strand.
CCATCACTCGACTCTCGGTTGCAGTCCAGCTGAAGTTTTCGCGCACGGTCTAGCACTATCTGGCACACGCTCTCACGCTAGGATCCCTTACTCGAAAGCATTCATTTTGCTGAGCTTGCCATCGACGAACAAGGGAACGTCTAGGGTGACTACACACGGAGTCAAGATTAACTACGTGTATTACTCATGTGTCGCGCTGCGCCTTCATTCGGCCCTCGGGCAGGTCGTCCCGGTTCGATATGACCCATACAACATGGGAATCGCATACGCCTACATCAACCATCGCTGGCACGAATGCCAATCGGAATGTTATCTGGTATTCAAAGACCACTCGGAAAGGGAAATGCAGATCGCGTCCGAGTATCTGCGGGTGAAACACCGTATGGCCGGGCACCACTACCCAGTCAACGCGAAGCGACTCGCCAACTTCCTCGCCACGACCGAAGCGGATGAAGTGCTCGGACTGCAACGCCTACGCCAGCGCGAGCTGGCCGACGACCTTGCGGAGCGAAACCATGTCATTGAACCAGAAAGCGCTGGCACATCCGCATGGGAAGAAGGACTGGACGCGAGCGAAACGGAATTCGATGCGTACGCTCCTCAGCTTCTGGGGGACCTGTGATGAAAAACTACTCCCCTGACACCCCGGAATCCAAGATGATCGACGAGTTCAATCGCAAGCGGGTTCGCCATCTTCGGGTTGAAGAAATGTTCAGCACGCTGAACAAGATCTGCACGGCGGGTTGCAGCGAGTCGGTTATCGCGGTTATTGGGTCCACCGGAGTGGGAAAATCTGCGGCCCTGCGTCATTTCGTTTCCGCGGTCAATGCTGCATACACGGCAGCATTGGAAAGAGATGCTGCCATGGTGCCCGCCGTGTATCTCGAACTTCCCACGCCCATCGCCGGAGACGCTAACTGGAAGGATATCTTTATCAGATTGCTCAATGCCATGGAGGAGCCACTCGTCGACCGCAAAACTGTTCATGCATTGCATCCCGACAGCTCGCGAAGAACCATGAGCGATTCCCCACGCGGGGTTGCTGAAGAGCTGCGTCGTTCGTTGCTGAACTGCGTGCGCAACCGGAATACAAAGGTGATTGTCCTCGATGAAGGCCGGAACCTGTTCTACTCGCGCTCCAGCCTGCGCCACTCGTTGCAGCTCGATCTCGTGAAATCACTCTCCAACGATATAAAGATCCCTATTGTTATTGGATCATCGTACGATCTCCTCAATACTGACAATTTTCATGGGCAGCTTGCTCGACGCACGCGGATCCTACACTTTGAGCGATATTCGGAACCGGATTTGGTGAAGGACAATCCATACGGCGCTTCCTTCCGAAATGTAGTTTTTTCGTTGTTGAACGCCATGCCGGTGCAATGGGATCTGGATCTTCTGAAACACCCCGACTACTTCCTGATGTACTCCGTGGGATGTGTCGGTATCTTGAAGAATTGGCTCGAACGTACCCTCGTCGACGCACTAGATTTGAAACAACCTGTCAGCGCAAGTCTAATCGAGAAAAATAGGTTCAAGCAAAAAGATCTTCGATTAATTCTTGAAGAGGCAAAAAGCGGCGAAGAACAACTGGCTGACATTTCCGACGACGAGTTCGCGCGAAATTTCTCCTTTACCCAACGTCCCTCCCTAGCGCTTCCTGCTGGTCAGCTATCTCCAGCGGAAAACAAACAGCCTCGCGCTCGTCAAAAGCCTGGGGTGCGGGGCCCCAGTAGAGACAAAGTGGGAGCTGACCTATGAAAAGTACCCTTTTGCCGCTATGGAACGAGAATGAATGGGTTTCACCCAAGCGGAGTCGTTTGTACTCGATCTCCCCTCAGGCTCGGGGCACTCCAATGGTCGAGGCCATCCATAGCCTCGTTATCCGTCTCGCCCGGGCGCACAACGTCAAGCCACATGTACTCGTCAAGGAGGAAGTCCTACGCGATTGCGAAATCAACTACACCAAGCATAGCGCAAAATTCGTAACGACCTACCTGAGCACGATGAACGGGTTGGGAAAGTATGCGCGCGAAATCAAGGAAAGCCTCGAGTCGCTCACCATGCAGTCAGGGCTCGACGAATGTACCTTTCTGAGGTGGGACGATCTTTTCCAGTACCGATCACGACGCATATTGCATTCGCATCCACACTGGTGTCCGGCCTGTTTTGCGGAATGGCGGAAGACGGACGTCGAACCGTATTACCCCCTCATCTGGCAATCGGTCATCGTGCAACACTGTCCTGTACATCACGTTCTCCTTGAACAGAACTGTCCGGCTTGCCTGAAAACTCAGCCGTTCATACCGCGCCACTACTATCTGGACCACTGCTCATATTGCCACGGGCCGCTCGCGCAATACGACAGTCAGCCGACTGAACATATGGAGCAGCGCATACCAAACGATGCACAACAAGCAATCGACGCCATCACCGAGATGATCATGCTCGATCAATCTGCGCAGTATCTGCTGAACGCCGAACATTTTTGGGATAGGCTTAAGGAGACGGCAGACAGATTTTGCGATGGGCAAATCAAGCCATTCGAAAAAGTTCTTGGTTTCTCCGAAGGCACATTCAGTAACTGGAAGCTGGGACGTCACAAGCCGTCATTTCCCGCGTTTTATCGGTTTACACGGAGCCTAGGTACCACGCCGGTGGCATTTCTAACGAACGGCGCGGTTGAAACCTTCACTCCGCAGAGCATTGCATCAAAGCCCAGAAGGACACGACGAGCACATCTGAAACGACCGGAAAAGGATCAGATCAGCAAGGCGCTACACGCTATCATTAATCAGGGGTACTCCGAGCTTCCAATGCGAGAGGTAGCCGCTCGCATTGGCTATACCCATCGCTATCTCATCTACTGGTTCCCAGAGCCGTGCCGACAGATATCGCAGTTGCACAGGAACTGGGTGAATGAGCAGGTTGAACAGCGGGCCGGCGAGCGTGGTGCTCTGACGGTGGCTACAGTCAGAGAGCTGTATGCAAGCCATCAGCGTGTCACGCGCGGGCTTGTCCATACCGAACTGCGGAAACTGGGACTGTCGCTGAAAGATCCCGTTGTTCGAGATGCTTTCTATGATGTCCGGGCTAAGCAAATAGCATTGGGGAGGGCACTTACCAAAGCCTGAATGACAGACTCTGCCAACCATTGCGCGATGCCACTCACCGCTTGCCGAGGAACAGCTTGTCCACAAATGGTAAGCAGTCGGGGCGCGAGAGTGGCGTCGGAAATGTCCTCGGCACGCGCGCCATCTCACACTTGTTGGCGCGCGGCATCGCTATAGCAACTACGCATGACTAACGAAGCATCATGTGAGCACTCAAGTCGAAGACGCGAACTTATCGGCGTACCCAACCAATCCCGCTTCCGAGGTTCGTCATTCCGTCGAACGCGTCCGAATCTTCAGCTTCATCGTGGTCGACCGCGCGTGCATCCGGATACCGCACCAAGAATATTGCAAGATCGAACTGATCTGAGACGATCATGAATTCGTCCGCTTCCAGCGATGGGTGCCAGACGCCGGGCTGTACGCGGTACGACGTGTTTCCAGAATGGCGGGTTGAAGTTTTGAGTCGATCGACAACGGATTGAGGGACCTGGGTCCCGGGTGCCAGATACGCTCGTGCTTTGGCGGCAGCCTTGCTCGGGTAAGACCAGCAGATAAATTCATCCCTAGCTACCACCAGCACCGCGGCTTCATCGGTGATCTCGATCCACTTGAGCGCGGTAGCGGTAAAAGACGTCTCGTATCGATCCGCAACCGTGCTCAGGACATCGAGCGTCACGACTTGACCAGCGATTTGCTGCCGAAAGTCTGTTGCCGGCATCAGCAAGTAGGAGGCGAAGACATTCGCTTCCTTTTCCATTTTTCTCGACACGTCGCTATCGTAGTCGAGCATATCTACCGGACCACAACGAAACTCCGCTCGTCGTTGTCGATGGCAGAGATAGTGTCCCAACTCATGAGCGAGGGTGAAGTTGATGCGGCCTGGCACACCGACCGTCTCATCGTATGAGATGCACCAGTCGCCTTTCTTTTCACGCTTCGAAAGCATTCCGTCAATGCCTGCGACTCCGTGAGGGGTCACCAACCCCACCGGATCAGGGAAACGCTGTTTGGTCACCTCTAGGGCCAACTCCTTCACGCCGACCGGAAATGGTTGCCCTGATGCGATCCAGAGCTTGGACAGCTGGATACCCCACCCCATCGGGGTTGTCGGTTCAGTCATCGTCGTCGATTGCTTTCAGGAACCTTTCGAGTTGAGCTCTCTTTGTCGCATCAAGTTGGCCAATTCTTCTGAAGAAAACCTCGTCCGCCTCAGATTTAGTGAGCGCTTGCTTCCCTTCGTCTAGCAGGTATTCGACTGTCACGCCGAAGACCTCCGCGATACGGCGGATTTTGTCCGCAGACGGCCTTACAACCGGGCGGTTTTCCAACTCCCAGATGTAACTCTTGCTCGATTCGGTTTTTTGGGCCAAATCGTCCAAAGTCAGCTTTAGCCGTTTCCTTTCAGCGCGAATCTTGTCGCCGAGCGGGGTAGACAACGTTTTCTCCCGAGTGATTAGTCGAATACATGGTCCGCCATAGAACGCCTTTCGGCGGACAGTTTACCGGCGCGCGAACGCTCGGCTGGCAGCAACACCACGCAAAAGTTCAGAGTAGACGCATTTTCTATACTTGACAACAGAATTCGAGGTAGGCAAACTTCGAGTGCGCCTACACCGAACATGGAGCGTCGGCGCGTCCTTCCAACTTTTTTTGGGATACGTTGATGGCAACGAACATTAAGTGTGTAGCCAAGCGCATGAACGGCGGGCAAGGCCATGAGCACATCGCTCAGCTTTGGTGGGTCAAATGCGTGGACGGCAAGGAAACGAACGAACAAGGCAGCAGCACGCGCGAGCAAATGGTTCAGTTCATCGAGAGCAACGGAAACAGCTCCGTATGGTGCCCGGACCGGAATCCGAATCTCCGGGGCGCTTGGGTCCACGTCCATAACTATGGACGCATCAAGTTCGTGCAAACGGTCGCCGATGGTCGCAAGACCGACAATCTGTTGTCTTTGCCGGATCGTTAAATCCGAGGAGCCAATATGGGCAAGAAGATTTTCGTCGAACAACGCCCTGAAAAGGACTACGCCGTGCGCCGGCCGAACTCGCAGCGCGCGAGCGGCGTAGCGTCAACTCAGGCTGAGGCGATTGAGCTTGCACGCAGGCTCAATCCCGACGGGCCGGTCCTTGTCGAACGTGTTCGCACCACGTCGAACGGCAAACCCGATAAGTGGCGCAAGCCGTAATAGCAGCCGGTTTATACGGCGGCGCAGTCATCGTGGCGGGGGCGTTGCCTGCACGGGCCTCCGTCACGCAAGCGTTCCCGAACCGCAGTAGCCTGTTGTTGTTGACGTTCACGCACAGCCGCGCTGTATTGGCTGATGACTTGTCTTGGCCAGTTAAAACGCGTAAATCATCCCGCACCTCACCGCCGCCATCCGCTGTTGCATTCAACGGTGCGCAATCCCGTTGCAAAGATCGGCCAGTCGGAAGCAGTCGTGTTCATCGGACAAATCGCCACAGCCGTCTGATTCCTCATAGAATCCCGATGGCGGGTAATCGCTTAAAAGGGAGGCGGCATCTGCCAAGTGTCGCTACTTCTCGTGACGCAGCCCCACGTCAAGTTGTGGGCAATGCCGGCCCAACATGTCCTCGGGCCTTGGCATAATCTCGGGCAAGTACCCTATCCGCGACACACATGAACGCAGTCGAAATCGAGGCCGCCGTCTCCGGTCTGGCCGAAACACCGTTTGACGCCGAAAACTTTCCTTACGAATTCCTTTCGGCATTCGGGAACAAAGACACAACAATCGCCCGTCTCCGCAAGGGCGACACCAACAAGTCGGACGTCCCTCGCGGCGTCTTGCAGCGCAATAACATCCACCTCGCAACGTGCACACCCGGACAGGTTAATGCAACGCTGAACGCCCTACGTGCGAGTCCGGAGACGACGAAGGGCAAGGTCAAATTCATCCTGGCGACTGATGGCGACACGCTTGAAGCCGAGGAAATGTCGAGCGGCGAGACGATCGCTTGCGAGTACCCAAAGTTTCCCGGGCACTTCGGCTTCTTCCTGCCACTCGCGGGCATCTCGACGATCAAGGAAATCAAGGACAGTGCGGTCGATGTTCGTGCAACCGGCCGATTGAACAAACTGTACTTGGAACTGCTGCGCGAGAATCCCGAGTGGGCGACGGATGAGCGTAGGCAGGATATGAATCACTTCATGGCTCGCCTGATCTTTTGTTTCTTCGCCGAAGACACTGGAATTTTCGACGGCCGAGGGCTGTTCACGAAGACCGTCGATCGGATGAGCGATGCGGCGTCGGGCAATACCCATGACGTGATTAGCACGATCTTCCGCGCGATGAACGTGCCGACCAAGGACAGCAACGCCCGTGCGGACGCACAAATCCCTGGCTGGGCCGATGTGTTCCCGTACGTGAACGGCGGCCTGTTCGGCGGCAGCAACGACGTGCCACGCTTCACACGCATGGCCCGCACGTACCTGCTGCACGCTGGGCAACTGGACTGGCACGAAATCAATCCCGACATCTTCGGTTCCATGATCCAGGCGGTCGCTGATGACGAAGAACGCGGCTCTCTAGGCATGCACTACACAAGTGTGCCGAACATTCTGAAGGTACTCAATCCGCTGTTCCTCGACGATCTACGCACCCAACTTGAGGCCGCTGGCGACAACAAAGCCAAGTTGCTGAACCTGCGTAAACGCATGGCACGCATACGCGTGTTTGATCCTGCGTGTGGCTCCGGCAACTTCTTAGTCATCGCGTATAAGCAGATGCGCGAAATCGAGGCCGAAATCAATCGGCGCCGCGAAGAACCTGACCTACGATCGGCGATTCCACTGACGAACTTTCGTGGCATCGAACTGCGCAGTTTTCCGGCCGAGATCGCCCGTCTCGCGCTCATCATCGCGGAATATCAGTGCGACGTGTTGTATCGCGGTCAGATGCAAGCCGTGCAAGACTTCCTGCCACTCGAAGCGGAAAACTGGATCACGAACGGTAATGCACTTCGACTGGACTGGATAGCACTCTGCCCTCCTGCTGGAACCGGCGTAAAGATCATCTCGGATGACCTCCTCGGGATGCCCCTCGACCAACGCGAAATCGACTTCGAAAATGAAGGCGGAGAGACTTACATTTGTGGCAATCCGCCATATCTAGGTACCAAAAAGCAGAGCGTTGAACACAAAGCTGACCTTGAACTGATTTTCGGTCATCGCTGTCATGGATGGAAGTCTTTGGACTATGTTGCCGGATGGTTCATGAAGGCTGTTGATTACAGCAATGAAGGAAACTCCGTCTCGGCATTCGTTTCGACGAATTCAGTTTGCCAAGGCCAGCAAGTTGCGGTTTTGTGGCCGCTGATCCTAGCGGCAGGGCACGAAATTGCATTCGCTCATACCAGCTTTAAATGGAACAACCTCGCAAGTCGGAACGCCGGTGTTACGGTAGTTATCGTCGGTCTCTCAAAGGGCGAAAAGATAAAACAGAGAAAACTATTTTCGGACGTGGATGACTCAAGCAAGACAACCGTCTCAATTGTTGAGAACATCAATCCGTATCTAGTTAAGGGGAGGAATATATTCGTTCCCCTTCGCTCGCTCCAGTTGAGTGGATTGCCGGAAATGCTTTCGGGCGACAAGATGACGGATGGCGGGAATCTAGTTTTGTCGTCGAACGAGCGAAGCGAGTTGCTGGCCGCCCATCCGGAGGTATCCGACATGCTCGGCCGCCTCGTCGGTGGCCAAGAGCTTATAAAGGGGATCCTTCGCTACGCACTTATCATCCCCGACGAAAGACTCGATGAAGCATCCCGCATCACGGCCATCAAGACCCGATTGGATGCGGTTTCGCGCATGCGCGCAACGAGCACAAAAAAGGCAACTCAGGAAATCGCCACAGTTCCTCACCGATTTGACGAAACGCGTTTCGAGCGAACCAGGAAGATTGTCATTGCTCAACTCTCGTCGGAAAATCGAGAATATTATCCTTGCGATATTTTTACAGACAATGACGTGGCAATGGCTCCGTCGCTTGTGATCTACCAGGCCGACGGATGGCTGTTTTCATTGCTTAGCTCACGAATGCATTTGATTTGGATCTCCGCAGTTTGTGGAAAACTAGAAACGCGCCTTCGTTATTCCAATACCTTGGGCTGGAACACCTTTCCCGTACCAACATTGACGGAGCACAACAAGACCGAACTGACGCAGTGCGCCGAAGACATTCTGCTCGCTCGCGAAGCGCACTTCCCAGCGACGATCGCGGACCTCTATGACCCGGAAGCCATGCCGGTGAATTTGCGTCGCGCCCATGAGCGAAACGACGAAGTGCTCGAACGCATCTACATCGGGCGGCGGTTCCGCAACGACACCGAGCGATTGGAAAAGCTGTTCGATTTGTATACGAAGATGACGACAGCGGAAGCGACGCCAACCCGAAAAACCATTCGAGCACGGAAAACCGCGTAATGAGCAACGAAGAGACCAAGCGTTACTCCATCCCGACCGTCTCCATAAAGACAGATCGGACTGGGGCGTCCACCAAATCGAACGCATTGGGCATGCGTCCCATGCAGGAGCGCGCCTATGCTAAACGGGGCGAGCAATACCTGTTGCTCAAGTCGCCACCGGCCTCCGGCAAGTCCCGTGCGTTGATGTTCATCACGCTCGACAAACTGGCGAACCAAGGCATCAAACAGGCGCTGATCGTGGTGCCCGAGCGGTCGATCGGCGGCAGTTTTGCCGATGAACCGCTGTCCAAGTACGGCTTCTTCGTCGATTGGGTCGTGAAGCCGCAGTGGAATTTGTGCAACGCGCCCGGCGCGGACGACGTGAAGGTAGCTCCGTCGAAGGTTAAGGCCGTCGGCGAGTTCCTTGCCGGCGACGACAAGGTGTTGGTCTGCACGCACGCCACGTTCCGCTTCGCATACCAGGAACTTGGGCCGGCCGCGTTCGACAATCGGTTGATCGCGGTCGACGAGTTCCACCACGTCAGCAGCGACCTGGACAACATCTTGGGGCGGCAGTTGACCGAGTTGATTCAGCGAAACAAGATGCACATGGTCGCGATGACTGGCTCGTATTTCCGTGGGGACGCTGAAGCCGTGCTGGCGCCGGACGACGAAGCGCGCTTCGAGACAGTAACGTATACCTACTACGAGCAGTTGAACGGGTACGAGTTTCTGAAATCGCTTGAAATCGGCTATTACTTCTACTCCTACCCGAACAAATACGTCGATGCGATCATGCAAGTGCTCGACCCGTCGTTGAAGACCATCGTGCACATCCCGAACGTCAATTCGCGCGAAAGTCTCAAGGACAAGCACAAGGAAGTCGAGAAGATCATGGACAGGCTCGGCACCTGGAAAGGTACCGATCCCCAAACCGGCTTTCATCTTGTCGAGTTGCCCAAGGGCCGCATGATTAAAGTTGCTGATCTGGTGGACGACGGCGACGGCCGTTCCGCTGTCCTGTCGGCGTTGAAAGACCCGAAGCAAAAAAACAACCGCGATCACGTTGACATCATCATCGCGCTCGGCATGGCGAAGGAAGGTTTCGACTGGATCTGGTGCGAGCACGCGCTGACCATAGGCTATCGCAACAGCCTGACCGAAATCGTTCAGATCATCGGTCGCGCCACCCGCGACGCCCCGGGCAAGGAAAGCGCACGCTTCACGAATCTGATCGCTGAACCGGACGCGTCCGAGGACATGGTGGCCGATGCGATCAACGACACCTTGAAGGCGATCGCCGCAAGCCTGCTCATGGAGCAAGTCTTGGCACCGCGCTTTGAGTTCACCCCAAAGAATGTCGGCGAGCAACCTGGCTTCGACTATGGCCCCGGCGGCTACAAGGAAGGCCAACTCAACATCGGCGTGAATCACGACGACGGGCGCGTGCACGTCGAGGTTAAGGGGCTGGTCGAACCGAAGTCCGAGGAAGCGGCGCGCATCTGCCGCGAGGACATCAACGAAGTGCTCGCCTCGTTCGTGCAGAACAACAAGACGCTTGAACGCGGTTTGTTCGACCACGACAACACGATTCCCGAGGAACTGACGATCCTTCAAATGGGAAAGATCGTTCGCGAGAAATACCCGCACCTCGAAGAGGACGATCAAGAAGCTGTGCGCCAGTACGCAGTCGCTGCGCTTGCCTTCACACAGCAGGCTAAGCAGGTCGACATACCGGGTAGCGACGGCGCAACGGGTGGCACCGACGACGGTACGCCGAAAGCGAACCTCGCGCTCATCCAGGGCGTGAAGCAGTTCGCCATGAGCGTCAAGGAACTGGACATCGACCTGATCGACCGAATCAACCCGTTCGACACCGCCTATGCGATTCTCGCGAAGGCGATGGACGAGAAGACCCTGAAACAAGTGCAGGCTGTGATCGCGGCGCGCAAGGTCAACATCCCGATCGAGGAAGCGCGCGACCTCGCCAAGCGAGCGCTGGCATTCAAGCTTGACCGTGGTCGCCTGCCGGACATCAACGCATCCGATCCGTGGGAGAAGCGAATGGCCGAAGGCATCGCCGTCCTCGCCCGCTTCAAGGCAGAAGAGAAGAGGAAGGAAGGGAATGGCAACGCGTAAGAAGATCCTGGCGTCGGACGACATTTCCGACGACGACTTGCTGGAGCAGTTGGGGATTTCGGTCGATGTCGAGGTGACGGGTGGTCGCACGGCCCAGGAAGAGCGCATCATCGCCGGCTTCGAGGAAATCCAGCGCTTCGTCGAGCAGCACGGTCACGCGCCTCGCCACGGCGAAGGTTTTGACATCTTCGAGCGCCTCTACGCTGTTCGTCTCGACCAACTGCGCCGTAACACGGCCGCGCTTGCGCTGCTCGCAACCTTGGACACCCAAGGTCTGCTTGAGCAGCCGGCGGCTAAGATTGGGGTTGATCTGGCCCAGCTTAACGACGATGATCTGCTTGCGGAACTAGGAGTTGACGCGAAAGATAATAACGACATAACGGTGCTTCGGTATGTCCGATCCACCGCCGAAAAGGCGGCGGCGGAGCAAATCGCCGACCGTACGCCGTGCGTCGATTTCGATAAGTTTAAACATCTGTTTGATGAGGCCAAGGCCGGGCTGACTGATAGCACCTGGGAAGCGTTGCCGTTTGCTCGCGATGCGGAAATCAAGCTGGAAAGCATCCAGCAAGGCGACTTCTACATTCTGAACGGGCAGATTGCCTACGTCGCAGAGATGGGTGATGCCATCAAAACGTCAGTCACCGACCGGCCGGACGCGCGGCTTCGTGTCATCTACGACAACGAGACCGAAAGCGATCTGTTGCAGCGTTCGTTTCAGAAGGCGCTCTACCGCGACGATGCACCGCGCCGTCTGCGCAAGAAGGACGTGGGACCGCTTTTCAGCGGGGAATGGCAAGACGATGACGTACAGAGCGGCACTATCTACGTGCTGCGCTCACTGTCCAACGATCCACGCATCGCCCCGTACCGTCAAGTCATTCACAAGATTGGCGTGACGGGCGGCAAGGTCGAGACGAGAATTGCCGATGCTGAGAACGATGCGACGTACCTGCTTGCCAAAGTGGAAGTCGTGACCACCTACAAACTCGCGGGCGTCAATCGGACCAAGGTGGAAAACCTGATCCATAAGATTTTCGCGAGCGCGCAGATCGACTTGGAAATCCTCGATCGCTTCGGCAAGCCGGTTAAGCCCTGCGAATGGTTCCTAGTTTCGCTACCGATCATCGACGAAGCGGTGCAAAGCATCCTGAACGGCACGATCCTAAACAAGGTATATGACAGGGAGACCGGCAAGTTGGTCGGTCGGTGACCGCTCATAGTGTCGCAAAAAGGGCGATACCGGTGTAAAGCGCTAACTTTGACGGGCGGAAGCTGAGACGGGGCGGGATCATGCAATTCAATCCGTGATAGCTCAGGTTCAGGACTGTGAGGCACTTTCCGGATCCGTTTCGCTTTCCGCCTGAACGTAGGCAGATGGATGTTTGCCGTCCGACTACAGGACTCGAACCCGCTACCTGATGATTACAAATCATCACTACCACCAGTCGATAGTCTTCCGTGGGCGATCTTCGCCTCAGCTCTCTTTAACAGAAATTTTCGAGCCTTAAAAACATCAAAGCCGACTTCGCGGGCGGCTTTGAGATTGAAGCATATCTTTACACTTTGTACCTGACAGCATAACTTTGCATTCAGCGCAAAAATATGCTCACAATCTCACATCGTCTAAGCCCTTGATTCTATTGGTGGAGAGGAGGAGGATCGAACTCCCGACCTTCGCATTGCGAACGCGACGCTCTCCCAGCTGAGCTACCCCCCCAACATTCAAACAATTCTAGCACAGCCATTTTCCCTTTTGCCAAGCCTCACCGCTCGGGAAAACCTCATCTGGACGGCGCGCCCGCCAGCACCCAGTCGACCACCGCGCGGATGTCCGCATCGCTCATCGATTGATGCGCCGGCATCGGAATCATGCCCCACACGCCGGAACCGCCGTCCTTCACCTTGCGCGCGAGTTTGGCCGGCGCTTGCTCATCGCCCTTGTATTTCGCGGCGATCTGCTGGAACGACGGGCCGACGAGCTTGCGATCCACCGCGTGGCAACCCATGCACGCATTCGCATTGGCGACCAGCTGGCCGCTCGGCGCGTCAGCCGCATACACGGCCGGGGCCGACACGCTCGCCAGCGTTGCCGCCGCGCCCAGCATCAGCGCGATGCGGGCGCGAGCCATCGCGCGCATCACGGCGTCGCCTTCGGATTACCCGGATGCACCGACGTCGAGTTGCTCACCGGCGCCGGCGCCTGCTGGTCGAGCGGCCGTGCGCTCACCGACGAATCGGGAATCGCGCCGACCGTCGGTTCGCTCGCGTCGGGCTGCGACGCCACCGCCGGCGTCGCTGCGGCGGTGGCCGCCGCCGCGGCTTCCTGCGGCTGGATGTACTGGAACACCTTCACGACCTGCACGACGCCCGGCACGCGGCTCGCGACGTCCGCACCGCGATTGCCCTCGTCCATCGTGACGAGGCCCATCAGATACACGTTGCCGCGCTCGGCCACCACCTTGAAATTGTTCGCCGAAATGTTCTTCTCGGCGATCAACGCGGTCTTCACGCGCGTCTCGAGGTAGGTGTCGTTGGTGCGCGACGAGAACGAACTCGCCGGCATGATCGCCAGTTCGTTGACGATCGTATTGACGTTGTTCAGACCACGCACGATGTCCTCGGCGCGCTGCTTCGACGCATCGCCCGCGACCTCGCCGGTCAGCAGCACGCGGCGGTTGAACACCGCGACGTTCACATGCGCGCTGTCCGGCAGATTCTGGCTGATCTGCGCCAGCGCCTTCACCTGCAACTCGCGATCCTCGGTCTGCGCGCCGAGCGTGCGGCGATCGGTCGCCATCAGCGCGCCGCCGCCCGCGGCAGCCCCGACGGCGAGAAAACAGCCTTGCAGCGTCGCGGACAAACCCGCCGCGAACCCAACCACCAGCACGGTTCTCACCAGTGTCTTCTTGACGCGGAATGCGCTCATCAACTAGCTCTCCTTCGGAATCGGTCTCAGTCTTCGCCGAGCAACATGGCATCGATGCCGTCGCACAGGCAATGGATGGTCAACAGGTGTACTTCCTGGATACGCGCGGTGCGCTCTGACGGCACGCACACGTGGATGTCGGTTTCGCTCAACACGTCCTGCACGCGTCCGCCGCCCTTGCCGGTCAGCGTGACGACGATCATCTCGCGCTCATGCGCGGCTTCGATCGCGGCGAGCACGTTCGCCGAATTGCCGGACGTGCTGATCGCGAGCAGCACGTCGCCGGGCTGGCCGAGCGCCCGGACCTGCTTCGAATAAATCTGCTCGAACGAGTAGTCGTTGGCGATGGCGGTGAGCACCGAGGTATCGGTGCTGAGCGCGACGGCCGGCAGACCCGGCCGCTCGCGCTCGAAGCGGCCGATCAGCTCGGCCGCGAAATGCTGCGCGTCGGCGGCCGAACCGCCGTTGCCGCACGCGAGGATGCGATTGCCGTTGGCCAGCGCGGCGAACATCGTGTCGATCGCCGCGGCGATCGGCATCGACAGGGTTTCGAGGGCTTCGAGTTTGACTGCCGCGCTGTCGCGGAAGTGTTGTTGAATGCGTTCGACTGACATCGAGTCTCTATCTTCTACCGCGAATGGACCGCACGATGCGGCCGTGTTGTGAAGTCGTATTGCCGGGCTGCGCGCCGCTCGCGTGCCGACGCGATGCCGGCAGTGCGCCACGGGTGCGCGTCCGGCGACATACCGCGTGGGCGCGGAAAACATCATGAAACACGCTGCTTCCCACATCGCACCCTAGGTTGCTCCGGCTGCCCGTCTCGCGGACGGCGCCTCGTGCGCGCAACCGCGAGCGCAAGTTTATCGCACTCACGCGCGTTGCCCGCGCGAGCCGTCAGACGTCGTCGGCGCGAAACGCATCGCGCAACCAGACGAGCCGGCCGCCGTCGAACGCGATCACATCGAAACGGCACGCGGGCTGCTCGCGCGAACCGTGGCTTCTCGCGGCCCTGGCGGCGCTCGTCGCGAGGTAGTGTCGCGCCGCGCGCACGATGCGCTGCCTCTTGTGCCAGCCGATGCTGGCTGCCGCGCCGCCGTAATGACGCTGCGCTCTCGCGCGAACTTCGACGAACACGAGCGTGCCGTCGCGATCGCTCATCACGAGATCGATCTCGCCGCCCCGGCACGCGACGTTGCGCGCGACGAACCTCAGGCGCTGACGCTGCAGAAACTCTTGCGCACGCGCTTCGAAAGCCGCGCCGACCGTTTTGGACCCGCGAGGTGCGGAAAAGTTGTGCGGGGTGGCGACCGCGCTTTTGGGCTTCGAGGACTCCGCGGCGATTCGCGGGGCGTTTGTGGTCGTGCTGATTGCGGCGGTTGCCGTGGTTGCCGTGGTTGCCGTGGTTGCCGTGGTTGCCGTGGTTGCCGTGGTTGCCGTGGTTGCCGTGGTTGCCGTGGTTGCCGTGGTTGCCGTGGTTGCCGTGGTCGCAGTGGTCGCAGTGGTCGCAGTGGTCGCAGTGGTCGCCGTGGTCGCAGTGGTCGCAGTGGTCGCAGTAGTCGCAGCGATTCGCGGTGCAACTGTCCACAGCCGGTCTCGCGCCTCGCCGTGCACCGCATCCGGCGTCTTCGCCGCCGCGCACACCCGCCCCGCTCCACCGGGCCCACGCGCGCCCACATGGCACAATGGCGGCCTCGTTCCGTCTGTTTGCGTCTTCTGTCTCATGACTCCTCTCTCCGAACTTGCGCAAGGGCAGCAATACCCTGCCGCCGCGCTGTATGTGGTGGCCACGCCGATCGGCAACGTCGCCGACATCACGCTGCGCGCGCTGCACGTGCTCGGACTCGCGGACCGCATCGCCGCCGAGGACACGCGCAACACCGGTCAACTGCTCGCGCGCTACGGCATCTCGAAGCCGCTCGTCGCCGTGCATCAGCACAACGAGCGCGCGGCGGCGCAGCGCGTGATCGAGCATCTGCAAGCGGGCGAGCGTGTGGCCTACGTGTCCGACGCAGGCACGCCCGGCATCTCGGACCCGGGCGCGAAACTCGTCGACGCCGTGCGCGAAGCCGGCTTCGCGGTCGTCCCGCTGCCCGGCGCCAGCGCGCTCGCGACTGCGCTAAGCGCGGCCGGCGACTGGGTCGCGACGTTCTCGTTCCTCGGCTTCCTGCCGCCGAAGCCGAAAGCGCGCGCCGCGGCGCTGCAATCCCTCGCGAAGCATCCTCATGCGATGGTGTTCTACGAAGCGCCGCACCGGATCGTCGAAACCGTGCAGGCACTCGCCGATGCGTTCGGCGGCGCGCGCGGGCTGCTGATCGCACGCGAATTGACGAAGTTACATGAAGCGCTGCACCGTGGCACCCTGGCCGAAGGGCCAACGTGGCTCGCCGCCGATCCGAACCGGCAGCGCGGCGAATTCGTGCTGGTGGTCGAAGGCGCGGCGCCGGAAGCGGCGGGCGAGCACGATCACGACGCCCTGCTCGGCATCCTGCTGGAAGAGTTGACGGTGAGCAGCGCGGCCAAGGTCGCGGCCGCGCTCACGGGCGCGTCGCGCAACGCGCTGTACACGCGGGCGCTGGCGCTGAAGGAAGAGAAACCCGAGGCCTGATGCCCAGAGAAGTTCGAGGGGCCTGATAAAAGAACAAGGCCGCACCCTGAGCTACACCCCGCAAAGTTGGACATCGTCGATCCAAGCGTTTGCGAGAGCGCGGTTCATGGTGCGGCCCTGCGTTTTTCTACAGCCCTTCTTGAGGCGGGTGTGCCGGCTCCTTAAAGCAACCTCGAGCAACCTCGACAACCGCCCCATCGCGCGGCGGCACGCGCCGCGCTCACCTGCATTCACCCGCGTATTACTTGCTCGCGTCCGAATCCGAGTCCGACGCCAGCGTCTCGTTCATCTCGGCGCGCGCTTCCTGCTGCGTGAGCCCGACGATCTGCACGCGGGCCGTACCGCTGTGGCGCATGTCGAGCGCGGAAGCGGCCGCCATCGACAGATCGATCACCCGGCCACGCGCATACGGACCGCGGTCGTTGATCCGCACGACGACGGAGCGCGAATTGGCCGGATTGGTCACGCGCACGTAGGAGCCGAGCGGCAGCGTGCGATGCGCGGCCGTCAGCGCATGCATGTCGTAACGTTCGCCGTTGGCGGTGCGGCGGCCGTGGAAGAAGCGGCCATACCACGACGCGCGTCCGGTCTGACGAAAGCTGGAAGCGTCGACGCCATCGTCGCCCAGCGGCCTAGCGTCGGCGAGCGGCGTGCTGGCCGCGCTTGGGCTCGAAGCCGGCGCGCTGCCGAACGATTGTGGTCCGAGCGTGGTCAAGCGTGCGGTTTGGGTACTGATCGGCGTGTCGCTTGCGGACGTGTCGCCGGCGCCCGGAGGCGTGGCACAGCCGGCCAGTACAAAAAAGGCAAAAAGAGTCCCCAGACCACGGGATAACCGAGTTTTCATAAGACGTGCAAACACAATGTCGAGTCGCATCACGCGATAAGCGAGGCGTGTGTTGCCTGCGACTCCGGCGGTAGGGGCGACGACGCGCCGCGCGAATCGGCGCAGTACGTCAAAGCCCGGATGCGGCTCACTGAGCCGCTACCGCACGGTTAATTTTCACGTCTGGCGCAACCTGTCCCCGGCAGCCTGACCAGACCCCACATGCCGCCAACTGAACGTGGCAAACACGTTCTTGCGCGCGCAACTCAGCGCGCAGGAACGGCGGCGTAGGCCCCACCCAGCGTCACGGAAGTTAGGTCCGTAGCAGGCGCGCGGCGCCTGGCTGGGCAAGACGTGTGCATCGAACGCATCGATACTGGATGGCCGTCGACAAACCGACAGCCCTTACTTGAACGGCGAGCGGCGTACCCTTTTTCGCCAGGAACGCATCGCCTTGTGGCAGCACAAACTTCTGTGCATGGGCGGCATTATACCGAAAACCCGGCGAGCGGGCCAAAAGTCACGCAAATCATTGATTAATCGTCACATTTAATGCAGGAATGGGTAGACGAAAGCACGCCCCGAGCCCTTGCTGGCGGCGCTTTCCGGCGGCACCGGCGAGAGCCGGGAGACCGGTACAATCAACGTTTTCCCGCGCGCAGCCGAGCCCGTCCAGCCATGAAAGTCACCCTGATCCCCGTCACGCCGTTCCAGCAGAACTGCTCGCTGCTCGTTTGCGAAGCCACCGGGAGGGCGGCCGTCGTCGATCCGGGCGGCGATCTGGAAATCATCCGGGGGGAGATCGCGCGTCAGAACGCAACGCTCGAAAAAGTTTTCCTGACGCACGGACACATCGATCACTGCGCGGGCGCGAAGACGCTCGCTACGCATTACCGCGTGCCGATCGAGGGCCCGCATCCCGACGAGCGCTTCTGGCTCGACCAGTTGCCCGCCCAGAGCACGCGCTTCGGCTTTCCGGCCGCCGGCGCGTTCGAGCCCGACCGCTGGCTGCACAACGGCGAGACCGTGGCGTTCGGCGACGAAACCCTCGAGGTCTACCACTGCCCGGGACACACGCCGGGTCACGTGGTGTTCTTCAGCCGGGCGCACCGGCTCGCGCTCGTCGGCGACGTGCTGTTCGCCGGCTCGATCGGCCGGACGGATTTTCCGCGCGGCAACCATGCGGACCTGATCCGCTCGATCCGCGAACGGCTCTGGCCGCTCGGCGACGACGTCACGTTCGTGCCGGGCCACGGTCCGACCTCGACATTCGGCGCCGAACGCCGCACCAATCCCTATGTTGCCGATGGGGTCAGCGCCGAGGTGAACCCATGAGCCGGGAAATCTACGTCAGCACCGACGTCGAGGCGGACGGCCCGATCCCCGGTCCGCATTCGATGCTGAGCTTCGCGTCCGCCGCGTACACCGAAGACAAGCAATTGATCGGCACCTTCTCGGCGAATCTCGAATTGCTGGAAGGCGCGGCGCCGCATCCGGTGCAGGAAGCATGGTGGAAAACGCAGCCGGACGCGTGGGCCGCCTGTCGCCGGGACCTGCAAACGCCCGCCGCGGCGCTCGCCGCCTACGTCGACTGGGTCGAGGCGCTGCCGGGCAAGCCGGTGTTCGTCGCGATGCCGGCCGGCTTCGACTTCACCTACATGTTCTGGTACATGATGCGCTTCGTCGGCCGCTGCCCGTTTTCGTGGTCCGCGCTCGACATCAAGACGCTCGCGTTCGCGATGACCGGCCTGCCGTACCGCAAGAACATCAAACCGCGCTTTCCGAAACACTGGTTCGACGATCATCCGCATACGCACGTCGCGCTCGACGACGCGATCGAACAGGGTGCGCTGTTCTGCAATATGCTCAGGGAATTGCGCGCGAGCCAGCTGGCACTGGCTGCGGGCACGAGGAATGACGGGGACGACTCAGGGCAAAATGCCGCCGTGCAACCGGCAAATTAGGTAATCTGCCTCGCGGGAACCGTTTTACATTGCGTTTCGTTTTCGCGCCCTCTACCATGCGTTGATACGGCGACGCTAACGGAGGCGCAGTTGACACTCGATACGTTCTCACAAAAGATCCTGCGCCTGCTCCAGCTCGACGCACGCCGTTCCGTGCAGGAAATCTCCGACCAGGTCGGCCTGTCGAGCACGCCCTGCTGGCGGCGGATCAAGGACATGGAGCAGTCGGGCGTGATCCAGCGCTATACGGCGCTGCTCGATCGCGAGAAGCTCGGCCTGCACGTCTGCGCGCTCGCGCATATTCATCTGACCCGTCACACCGAGGGCGGCGTCGAGCAGTTCGAGCGCGAAATCGCGACTTGCCCCGAAGTGACCGAGTGCTACAGCACGACCGGCGAATCCGACTACATCCTCAAGATCGTCGCGCCCGACATCAAGGCGTACGACAGCTTTCTGCACGAGCGCATTTTCAAGATTCCCGCCGTCGCGCAGGTGCGCACGAGCGTTGTGCTGCGCGAGATCAAATTCGATACGCAGTTGCCGTTGTGAGAGGCTAATGCGGCGGAAACGCCGCGAAGGGCTCGGGGCTCGGGGCTCGGGGCTCGGCAGGAGCCGAAATCAGTCGGCGTGGTGAGGTTCCGAGGCTTTGGCCTGATCGACCGCTGCACTGCCCGGCTTCTGCGCCCGCGCATCATCCGGCGCCACCGCCACGTCCCGCTGCAGCAGCACATCCAGCTTGCGCGCGCCCAGACGGCGCTTGAGCGCGTCGAGATCGACCCGATCGAGCGCGTGCGCATCGCGCTCCAGCGCACCGGACGCAACCGCCGCACTAGCACCACCCACACTGCCGGACGCCGCCGGCAAGATCACCTCGACATCGAGCCCCGTGCTCAGGTAGTGAAGGTTGATCGTCGCGGCCTGTAAGCCGCCGGCCGCGAGCGCCGCGTTGACCTCGGCGGCCACGCGCTCGCGCGGCGGCAAACCGACAGGCGGATGCGCAACGGCATCGTTTTCCGGATCGACGTGGATCAGCGCGTCGAGCACGCGGTTGTCGCTGAGCACGCGCAAGCGCGCCGACTCCGCGATGTAATGCCCTTCCGATACCGAAATCAGCGGATCGACCAGAATGTGCGCATCGACGAGCGCAAAGTCGCCCATCTTGCGCGTGCGCATTTCGTGGACGTCGCGCACGCCGGGCGTCGAGAGCAGCAACGCGCGCATGTCGGCGGTGGCGGTTTCGTCGAGCGCGCGATCGGACAGGTCTTGCAGCGCGTCCCAACCGAAGGTCCAGCCCATGCGCGCCACCATGAAGCCGACGATCGCCGCCGCGATCGGATCGAGCAGCCGCACGCCGGCGAGACTGCCGACCACGCCGATCCCCACCACCAGCGACGACGCCGCATCCGAGCGCGCATGCCACGCGTTGGCGATCAGCATCGCCGAGCGCACGCGATTCGCCTCGCGCAGCATGTAGCGAAACAGCGCCTCTTTCGAAACGAGCACGAGCACCGCGACCGCGAGTGCGCTCACCTGCACGGCGGGAATGTTTTCAAGATTGGCCAGGCGCGTACCGGCACGCCATAACATGCCGACGCCGACCGAGATAAGCAGCGCGCCTAAAAATAATGAAGCCACCGTTTCATAACGGCTATGTCCGTAATTGTGATCCGCATCGGGCTTTGCGCCGCTATGCCGATTGGCAATCAGCACGACAAAATCGGAAATCAGATCAGCAAGGGAATGGACGCCGTCGGCAACGAGCGCCTGCGAGTGCGCCAGCGTTCCGATCGCGACTTGCAGCGCCATCAATACCGTATTGACGGCAATACTCGCAAAAGTACTTTTACGCGCAACGCGCTGTTTCTCAGTCGATTGGGCGATGTCAGCGGACGGCATCTTGAAAAAGGAGAGGTTCAATCTCTTTATTGTACCCGCCAACCATCGAAGCACATCGGGAATAGCGAAAAAAGTCCTTTTGAATCAGCCGCTTATCTAAACGAAAAGCATTCGTGTTCCAGTTATCTGCGACACCTGCGACAAAAAGCAGCAGGTCTGAATAGCAGAAAGCCGCGCCCTGAATTGGTGCGCGGCTTTCCGAGATTATGGCAACGCGCAATAAGCGCTGCTCATTACCGATATTCCTATTACTTATGGACCGGAAGGATTTACTTTCCGGCCCATCGCATTATTTCTCGATGAGGAATTTTTCTCGATCGAGACCTGCGATCCAACGCGGCGGCTTGCCGCGGCCCGACCACGTGTTGCCGCTTTCCGGGTCGCGGTATTTCGGCGCAACGCCCGCGCGGGGACGGGCGGCCTTGACGCTTTTCGCCGCACGGCCACCGCCGAGTTCGCTCAGCGAAATACCGTAATCGACCATTTTCTGCTTGATCTCATTCAAGACTTCAGCGTATTCGCGTGACTTCGCTTCTTCGATCTGCTTTTCGAGCTTCTCGCGCTGTGCGAGGAGTTCCTTGTAGGAAGACATAGGTTCCCTTGTCGTATGGATAAATGACCGCCGATCTTATGTCGGCTCGTTCTTTGAGGTTTCAGACCTCGGAATTTTGGCGAGATTAACACAAAATAGAAAAACTGCAAAAGCACTCGCCGCAAATATTTTAAATTCGTTTCAAAAAGTTTCGGCACCGTAGCGGTATCCGCACGATTAGCTTTCAATTAGCTGATTTCGCATGTTGCTGAAAAACTCTCGGCGAAGCGCATATTTATGCGATTAACTAGCAGCAAATGCTATTTTGAGATCGCGAATTCGCATCAACATTTCACGCCATGAGAACTTTCATCGCAATAAGCGCTTCTATTGAGATAGAGCCGAAGACAAAAGCAGTGGCCGATGTCCGGGGTTTTCCCAAAAACAATAATGCTTAATGCGCATATCGCTCGATGCAAACTTCGAGCGCCGCATGCAATGTTTCAGCGTCCAATCGCGCGCCGTCGAATGTGCAGCGGCGACGCATACCCGCCTGTTTCAGATCGACGCCATAGCGGTCGATGCCTAGAAATTCCACGCCTTCCGTGCCGCTCAACCGGCGGCCGAATTCGTCGAGCAGCGCGTTCTCCTCATCGGCGCCGAGCGGCGGCAGCGCATCGAGTTCCGCCCCGTCGAGCCAGCCCATCGCGCCAAATCCGCCGATATACCGCAGGCGTTCGATCTGCATCGTCCAGAACGAGAAATCGCCGAGCATCAGATAGCGCTCCGCTTCCGGGTGATATCGCAGGTAGCGCCGCACGAACTCCGGGGCCGGCTCGAAGGTGCCGAGCAGCGTGGCGCGCTGGCCGCCGAGGACGTCGCCGTCGGGTGCGTCCACCGCCAGAAAGCCGGCGCGCGGGTCCGCGAGCAGGTTATGCGTGTGCTCGGCGAGCCGGCTAATGAGAATAGTCGGACGATGCCGCGCGTCCGGCGCAAACGGCAACACCGACGGATACGGAAAGCCCCCGGGCCCGCGCGCATGTGTGGCGAGCGTGCCGACGGCGGCCGTGTGCAACAGGTGCAGCGGAGCATGAGCGGGAATGTTCAAGTCGACGTACCTCGATGAATGGGCGACAGGCGGAGCGGCGCACGAAGACGGCAGCAAGCTCGCGGAACGCCGTGGCAACCCGCATGGACGGCACGCCTGCCACGACATTGCGGCAAACGGCATGACACGGGCAAACGGCCGGCACATCGCCCATAAAAAACCTGGCGACGCACTCCGCCGCCCTGCCACACGGAGCTCGCGCCATCGTACGTGCCCGGCTCCGGCCTTCCAAGCATAGGACAGCATGCTTCGATAAAATCTCAAGTCCGCTTTCAATGCGCCTTCATACGCGCCCCCGTTTCGAGACCTTCGTGCCCGACCAACCCGCCTCCGAATTCGCCGTCCTGCCCGCTGCCCATCGCGACCTGCCCGTCACCGCGCGGCAACGGGCCCGCGTCGCCACGATGGCGCTGTTTTTTATCGCCGGCATGATGTACGCGTCGTGGGGCGTGCACGTGCCGACCGTGCGCGACCGCTTCCATCTGAATGCGGCCATGCTGTCGTTCGCGCTGCTGGCCGTCGCAGGCGGCTCGATCGGCGCGATGGTGACCAACGGATCGTGGATCGCGCGCGTCGGCACGCGCCGCGCCTGCCTTGCGGGCGGCCTCGCGATGGCCGCCTGCGCGGCGCTGATTCTGGTCGTGCCGTCGTACGGGCTCCTGCTGGCCGTGCTGGCGATCTTCGGCGCCGGCATGGCCACGCTCGACGTCGCGATGAACGCCGAGGCGAGCGCCGTCGAAAAAGCACTCGGCAAGCCGATCATGTCGTCGCTGCACGGCATGTTCAGTCTCGGCGGGATGTTCGGCGCGGCCGTCGGCGGGGCGCTGCTCGCGCGCGGCATGGCGCCCGCCCTGCACCTGCTGCTCGCGGCGGCGGTGAGCGCGCTCGTGCTTCTGCTGGCGTGTCCGTCGGTCCTGCCGCACGTGCCGCACGCCGAGCATCCCGACTCGGCGACGCCGCGCACGAGCCGCTGGCGCTCGCCAGCGCTGTGGGCACTCGGCGCGATGGCGCTCGTCGCGCTGATCGCCGAAGGTGCGATGTACGACTGGGCCACGGTCTATATGCGCGACGTCGTGCTCGCGACACCCGCACTCGCGAGCGCCGCCTACGCAGCGTTTTCGGGCGGCATGGCGGCGGCGCGTTTTGCCGGCGATGCGGTGCGCGCCCGCTTCGGCGCGCCGCAGCTCGTGATGATGAGCGCCGCGCTCGCCTGCGCGGGCATGGTCGACGCGCTGCTGCTGCCGAATCCGGTTGCCGCGCTGGTCGGCTTCGCGCTGCTCGGCCTTGGCCTCGCGAACATGATGCCGGTGCTGTTCGCGGCGGCCGCGAGCGTGAAGGGCATCCACGCGGCCGAAGGGCTCGCGCACGTCGCGGGGCTCGCGTATTTCGGCTTGCTGCTCGGGCCGGTCATCATCGGCGCGGTCACGCAGATGACCAATCTGACGATCGGTCTGTCGGTCGTCGCCGTGTGCGCCGCGTCGATCGCGCTCGTCGGCCCGAAGGTGCTGCGGCGTTTGAAGATCTGAGCCCAGGGCACGCCTGCCGTGTGTCGACGTTCTTCATGTCATATGAAACCCGCCGGCTTACGTTACGTTACGCGCGGCCCCGCGCGCCGCTGTGTTCCCCGACACATCGCTGCCCGGAACTGTCTCGCCTGCCCGCGCAAAAACCATCAACCTGTTGATTTATATATATTTTCATCTCTCACCAGGTCGCTTAAAAAAATGGCATAGTCTTTGCAGTTAGCTCCCTCAGCAATTTCCATATTACGAGGGGAGCGGAACATGCAATGCAAACTCAAACTGACGGCCGTCGCGCTATGCGTGACGTCAATGATCGTCCTCACCGGATGCGGTAGCACGCTGACAACCGGCACAGGTAGCCTCGGCGGCGGAGGCGCGGGTGGTTCGAGCAGCGGTTCGTCCAGTGGTTCCAGTAGCGGTTCGAGCAGTGGCTCATCCAGCGGCTCCAGCAGTGGTTCGAGCAGTGGCTCGTCCAGCGGCTCCAGCAGTGGTTCGAGCAGTGGCTCGTCCAGCGGCTCCAGTAGTGGTTCGAGCAGTGGCTCGTCCAGCGGCTCCAGTAGTGGTTCGAGCAGTGGCTCGTCCAGCGGCTCCAGTAGTGGTTCGAGCAGCGGTTCATCGAGTGGCTCCAGCAGCGGTTCGAGCAGCGGCACAGCCAGCGCCAACCCCGTTGGCGTCGTCGTGCAGAACACCGGCAACGTCGTCACCGCAGCCGGCCAAACCGTCTCCGCGGTCGGCAGCCAGATCGGCTCGACGTCGCTTCCCGGCACCAATGCAGCGACCACCACCGCGCTCGGCAACGTCGTGTCGAATCTCGGCAGCGGCGTGACCGCGCTCGGCACCGGCGTCGCGAACGGCCTCGGCCAGCTCGGCAATTCGACCGATCCGCTCGGCACCACGCTCGCCAGCAGCGGCAACCTCGTCTACAACGCGGGCCAGGCCGTCAACAGCGCCGGCCAGCTCGTCACGAGCCTCGGCAGCGGCCCGACCTCGGCGCTGAGCCCGCTGACGACGCCGCTCGGCACGGTCGTATCGACGGTCGGCAATACGGTCAGCAGCGTCGGCACGCAGCTCGGCGCGACGCTATCGAACGGCCCGATCCAGCAGGTCACGCAGACGCTCAGCACCGCGATCACGCCGATCACCTCGACGCTCGCGCAGACGACCCAAACCGTCGGCGACACGACCGGCCTCGGCGCGCCGCTGAACGGCCTGCTGTCGACGCTCGGCCACGGACTCGATAGCGCCGGCAGCAAGATCGGCAGTGCAACCGGCAACCCCATCGGCCAGAACCTCGGCAACGTCGTGACGAAGCTCGGCGACACGGTCACCTCGGCGGGCGGCCTGCTCACCGCGGGCAGCGCGAGCAGCGGCAATCCGCTTGGCGGCCTCACGGGTCTGCTCGGTCTGGGTGGCAGCAGCGGGACCTCGGGCAATCCGCTCGGCGGTCTCACGGGCCTGCTGAGTCTTGGCGGCAGCAGCGGGACTTCGGGCAATCCGCTCGGCGGTCTCACAGGCCTGCTGAGTCTCGGCGGCAGCAGCGGGACCTCGGGCAATCCGCTCGCACCGGTCACCGGTCTGCTGACGACGGTCACCGGCACGCTGACGGGCGGCCTGAGCGGCGGCAGCGGCGGCAACAGCCCGCTCGCACCGCTGACCAGCGTCGTCTCGACGCTGACGGGTGGTCTCGGCGGCCTTGGCGGCACCGGCGGCTCGGGTAGCCCGCTTGCGCCGCTGACCAATGTCGTGAGTTCGGTAACGGGCACGGTCACCGGCGTTCTGGGCGGCGCGACGTCGAGCGGCGGCAGCAACCCGCTCGCGCCGGTGACGACGCTGGTGTCGTCGCTGACGGGCACGCTCAGCGGCGCGGCGACGGGCGGCACGTCATCGGGTAGCGGCAGCGGCAATCTGCTCGCGCCGGTCACCGGCCTGCTGACGACGGTCACCGGTACGCTGACGACCACGGTAGGCGGCGTCACGGGTGCCGCGGGCGGCAGCTCGGGCGGCGGTCTGCTCGGCGGCCTCGGCAACCTCGCGGCGAAGAAGTGATAACCAAGAACAACGACAGCAGATAAAGGCGCGATAACCAGAAGCGCCGCAGGGAGGGTGGCGAGCCGGGCAACCGGCTCGCCATTTTTTTATCTGTGTACGCTTGATGAAGGGCCGATGAAGATTCGATAAACACCCGGCGCTCCCGCGGTCGACAAGCGCTCGAACCGCGGCGGACGCATGCCGGCTTGCATGCCCGGCAGCGTGCGCAAGCCGGTTCGGTATCCGTAGCATGGCGATGTGCGAAAGAAGCCATCGCGTGGAAATACGGAAAGCGAGCATAAAAGAAAAGGCACGCGAGCCTCACAGCGCGCGTGCCTTTTTAACAGCGAACCGAAGACGGCGCAATGCCGTCCCCGCTCACATGGAATTTACATCTTCACGACGTCGAGCAGCGTCTTCTTGCCCTGCTTGTAGTTGTACAGCGAGATCACGCCGTGCTGCAGGTCGCCCTTCGAATCGAAGGTCGTTTCGCCGATCACGCCCTTGTAGTCGGTCGTCGGCATCGCGGCCAGGATCTTCGCCGGATCGGTCGAGTTCGCGCGCTTCATCGCGTCGACGATGATGTACACCGCGTCATACGTGAACGGCGCGTAGATCTGGATCGGCTGGCCGAAGCGCTTCTCGTACTTCGTTTCGAACGCCTTGCCGCCCGCCATCTTCTCGAGCGCCATGCCGGCTTCCGAGCAGACGATGTTGTCGGTTGCGTCGCCGGCCAGGTCGGACAGCTTGTCGGTACACACGCCGTCGCCTGCCAGCACCTTCGCGCGCAGGCCGAGCTGCTTGGCCTGCTTCGCGAACGGGCCGCCGGTGGCATCCATGCCGCCGTACATGATCGCGTCCGGGTTTTCGCCCTTGATCTTCGTCAGAATCGCGCGGAAGTCGACAGCCTTGTCGTTGGTCGCGTCATGCGACACCACGTTCAGGCCGAGCGCCTTGGCGGTCTTTTCGAATTCGTTCGCGAGACCCTGGCCGTACGCGGTCGAGTCGTCGACGATCGCGACGGACTTGATCTTCATGTCCTTCGCGGCGTAGTTGGCGAGTGCCGGACCCTGCTGCGCATCAGTCGCCACGACGCGGTACGTCGTCTTGAAGCCCTGTTGCGTGTAGGCCGGGTTCGTTGCCGACGGCGAAATCTGCACGATGCCCGCATCGCTGTAGATTTTCGAAGCGGGAATCGAGGTGCCCGAGTTCAGGTGGCCGACCACGGCGACGACCTTGTCGTCGACGAGCTTCTGGGCGACCTGCGTGGCGGTGCGGGGGTCGGCCGCGTCGTCCTGGGCATCGAGTTGCAGCGTGATCTTCTGGCCGCCGATCGTGAGGCCCTTCGCGTTGATTTCCTCGACGGCGAGACGCGCGCCGTTTTCGTTGTCCTTACCCAGGTGAGCGATACCGCCAGTCAACGGCGCAACGTGACCGATCTTGACGACCGTGTCGGCCGCGGCCGATGTTGCCAACGTCGCGAACAGCATCGCCGCAGCGCTGATCGGCAACAACTTTTGAATTGTGATGTTCATGTATGTCTCCATTTTCGGTCAAAACAACGTAATCGCCCTGTGCCCCGCTTCCCCAACTCGTGTCGCTCAGTCCCGTGGACGATCACGCCGGTTGCATCGTTCATGCACTTGGCCAGTACGCTTGCCTGACTGTTTGTGACAGTTGGCAAACCGTACTTGCGCGCAAGTGTAGGTCATCAAATTAATTTGGGGGAATTTTTTGAGAAAGTGGGAAGAACACTAATAGCGCGTGTCCCGCAAGCGTCGCTCGCGGCCTCGGCGAATGGGCCGGAAAGCGCCAGCCCATGCGGGTTTCCGCCAATTGAGGGGGTTCGCCGCGCGGGAGGTTTTAGCGTTTTTTCTGGTTCGAATCGGGAATAATTCGAAGGATTTTTCAACTCGATAATGAGGCGCGCCGCACATGCTTATTAACGGATTCAGTTCGCATTGCAGGCGCGCCGGCGCATCTCTGAATCAGTCGCCGGAGCGACTGCGGAAGTGGGCGCGGAATCGGTCACGGATGTGGTCACCAAGCGGTCATGAATGCGGTCAAAACCGCAGCCACGCATGCAGTCACTGAATGCGGTCGCCGGCGCGGTCACAAACCCGTCAACAAAACCGGCCACGAAGCCAATCGCAAAGCCGGTCGCACAATCAGCGCTTCACGAGCGGCGCTCGAACGCGGCGATACGCGCGGTCGCCGCGCGCCATTCCTGCTCGAGTTGCGCCATCAGTTCGGCGGCGCCGAGACCTTCAGGACGCGCGCGGCTGAGCGGCGCGCCCTGCCCCGCCCACAGCGACAGGTAATCGCCGTTCTGCGCGCGGCCCGCGTTTTGCCGCAGCTCCTGCGTCAAGGCGTTTTGCACGGGATACGGCGCGATCCGCTGCGCCTCTTCGCTCAAACGTTGCATCAACGGATTGCGGATGCCGCGCGCATGACGGCCGGTGATCGCGCGCGTCACCGTAGTCGAGGTGTCGGACATGCCGCGCACGCGGGTTTTCCATACGGCGGGAATCGCGCTTTCGCGGCTCGTGAGAAACGCGGTGCCCAGCACCGCCGCCTGCGCGCCGAGCGCAAGCGCCGCGACGATGCCGCGGCCGTCCATGATGCCGCCGGCGGCCAGCACCGGCAGCCCGCTCGCGTCGACGAGTTGCGGCACGAGCGCCATCGTGCCGATGAGCGCATCCTCGGCCGCACCGATGAAGGTGCCGCGATGCGCGCCCGCCTCGGCGCCTTGCGCGGCGATCGCATCGGCGCCCGCGTCGCGCCACGCGACACCCTCGACGACATGCGTCGCAGTCCCGATCACATACTGGCCGTTTGCATGCAAACGATCGACATCGGCGGCGGCCAGCAGTCCGAACGTCAAGCCCACCACCGGCACGCGCAATTCGATCAGCGTTTCGAACTGCGCGCGGAAGTCCGGCGCATAGCGTTCGAGCGCCCGGCCGGGCGGCAGGCCGAGATCGGCGCGCAGTGGATCGATCGCGTCGAGCGCGCGGCGCACGGTGGCTTCGTCCGGCGAGGCGGGATCGAGCACGAACAGGTTCACACCAAAGGGCCGCGTGGTCAGTTCGCGAATCGCCGCGACTTCGCTCGCGATCTTCTCCGGCTCGAGCGCCGCACCCGCGAGAAAACCGAGCCCGCCCGCATTCGACACCGCCGCGACCATCGCCGGCGTGGTCGCGCCGCCCGCCATCGGCGCCTGCACGACGGGCACGCGCATCTGAAAACGCGCCGCAAACGGCGTCACAAAATTGCCCTCATTCATGATCGGTTTCCTTTCCGGCGCGAGGCCGGCCATATCTGTGCAACAGGCTCGCCACGCGTTCGCGTGATGCGCCTGCCGGCGCGAGCCGATACGGCCGACTCTACCCATATGCGCGCCGCCGGAGAAATGAATTATCGAGAATGTTTCAATCGCCTGACGAGAATCGTGGCGCGCGAAGCAAGCCGCAAGGCCCCGCCCAGCCCTGCTGCAAGGCGGTTCTTTTGATGGCACACTAAGCGCCCGCCCGAGGCCGGCCGGCCTTTGGCGTTCCGACTACCCCGACCTCGCGCGGCGCCCGCGCGAGTCAATGGAGAACAGTATGAGCACGACTTCCCGATGGATCGACATCCCCGCCGGCAACGAAAGTTTCGGCGGCTACCTGGCGCTGCCGAAGGGCGGCAAGGGACCGGCCGTCATCATCATTCAGGAAATCTTCGGCGTGAACAGCCATATCCGCTCGGTCGCGGATCAGTACGCGCAGGACGGCTATGTCGCGCTCGCCCCGGACGTGTTCTGGCGCGTGCAGCCGCGCGTCGAATTGACGTATGAAGGCAAGGACCGCGAAAAGGGCATCGAGCTGATGCAGAAGACCAGGCTCGACGACGCGGTCGCCGACATCGGCTCCGCTGCCGCCGCATTGCGCGCGCTGCCGGAAGTGACCGGCAAGGTCGCGGCGATCGGCTACTGCTTCGGCGGCCGCCTCGCGTACCTGGCCGCCGCGGCCGGTTCGCTCGACGCCGCCATCGCCTACTACGGCGGCGGCATTCACACCCATCTGGATAAAGCCGCCAGCGTCAAGGTGCCGATGCAATTCCACTATGGCGAGCTCGACGCGCACATTCCGCTGTCCGATATCGGCCAGATTCAGGAGCGCTTCGCGGGCCGCGCCGACGTGCAGTTCAACATCTACCCGAACGCCGATCACGGCTTCAACTGCTCGGACCGCGCCTCGTACAACCAGCACGCCTCGGCCTTGGCGCACGGCCGCACGCTGACGTTCCTCGGCGAGCGCATGTAAGGAGCGCGGCGAGTCACGCCGGGCGCGTCACTCGGGTACGCTCGGCAAGACGGCGGGTCGGCGACACGCCGTCTTTTTCATGGGCAACCCTCAGCGAGACAACGCGCAACCCGGCGCAGCGCTTCATCGCCCGCGCGGACAGCCGGCCCGACTCGACGCGGCCGCCGCCTGCAGTCGACACCCGCAGTCGACGCGCAACCCAAACCGACAACGAGGCTTCCTACGCCGTGCACTCAGACTATCTCGCTCATGACGCCATCGGCCTCGCCGAACTCGTACGCACACGTCAGATCAGCGCGCGCGAACTGGTCGACGTCGCGATCTCGCGCACCGAAGCCGTCAATCCCGCGATCAACGCGGTCGTCCTGAAGGACTACGACGCGGCACGCCAGCGCGCCTCGCGCGACGACGCCCGCCGCGACGACAATGCGCATGGCACCGGGCGCCTCGACGGCGCGGACAACGCACACGCGGCGCTCGCCGGCGTGCCGTTTCTGATCAAGGACCTCGGCGCGCCGATCGCCGGGTTGCGCATGGCGATGGGCAGCCGTCACTATCGCCACTTCGTTCCCACCCAGGATGCGCCCGTCGTCACGCTCGCGAAAGCGGCGGGCCTGAACATCTTCGGCAAGACCAGCACGTCCGAACTCGGACAGATGCCTTATACGGAACCCGAACTATTCGGCGCGTGCCGCAATCCGTGGAATCTCGATCACACGCCGGGCGGTTCGAGCGGCGGCGCGGCGGCCGCGGTCGCCGCGGGCATCGTGCCGCTCGCGCATGCCTCGGACGGCGGCGGCTCGATCCGCATTCCGGCTTCGTGCTGCGGACTGTTCGGCCTCAAGCCGTCGCGCGGACGCGTGCCGCGCGCGAGCCCGCCGACCGCGGGCGAACTCGGCATCGATCACGCGATATCGCGCAGCGTGCGCGACAGCGCGCTGCTGCTCGATCTGCTGTCGGGCCACGCGGAGCGGCCGAGCGGCGCGCCCGGCACGTTTCTCGGCGCGACGCTCGACGCAACGCGCGAGCCCTTCAAACCGCTCAACATTGCTTACGTGACAGAGCCGATGCTCGCGCCGTCGCTGTCCGCCGATGCGCGCGCCGCGCTCGACGACGCCGCGCAACTTGCCAGCTCGCTCGGCCATCGTCTCGAACCGGTGTCGCTCGGCATCGATTTCGCGGCGGTCCGTCAGGCGTTTCTCACGCTGTGGTCGGTCGTCGCCGACGACATCGTGCTGAACGCGGAGCGCATCAGCGGCCACAAGCCCGTGCGCGGCGAGTTCGAAATTTCGACGTGGGCGATGGCGCACATCGGCCGCAAGCTCGGCGAGCAAGGCTTGCCGACAGCGCTCGAGGAACAGCGCCGCATCACCGAACGCCTTACCGATCTGCTGAACCGTTACGACGTGCTGTTGTGCGCGACGCTCGCGGCCGCGCCGATCAAGATCGGCGAGATGCAGCCCACGCAGTTCGAGCGCGTGCAGATGCGCGCGGTCACCGCGGTGCCGTTCGAAGGGCTGATGAAGAAGCTGCTGCTCGAAGCGTCGAACAAGGCGTTCGCGTGGGCGGGCTGCACGGAGCTATTCAACCTGAGCGGGCAACCGGCGATGTCGGTGCCGCTCTACTGGAATGCGCGCGGGCTACCGATCGGCGTGCAGTTCGCCGCGCGCAACGGCGCCGAAGCGACGCTGCTGCGGCTCGCCGCGCAACTCGAAGCGGCGCGGCCGTGGTTCGACCGGCGGCCGCCGCTGCTGAACGCGCGGCGATAGGCCGCCATCGAGAGTGCGCCGCGATGCTGCGGCGCACTCTCGCGCAAACCGGCCAATAACGTTGGCCCCGGCTTGCGTCAGGCCTTCTTGTTATACGCGCTGCACCACCCCTTCGCCGACACCTGCTTGCCCGCGAACATCGGACAGGCGCCGTAGGCATCGCCCGCCTTGCCCTGGAAGAAACTGCAGTTGCCGCAGTCCTGGCCTGCCGCGTATTTCGCGAACTTCGCCTTGTCGACTTTGCTCGCGTCTTCCTTGTAGCCGAGCGCCTGCGCGGTCGGATCGGCTTCGGTGACCTTCGGCGCATCGGCAAACGCCTGGCGCGACAGCGCGAGCGTCGATGCCACACCAATACTGGTAATCAGAAACGTACGACGGGACGATCTCATGGGGACTCACTCCATTTATATTGAACTAACGCCGTTCTGATGACGACGGTCCCCAAGCATAGCAACGAAGCCCGCGCGCGTGATGACTCAAATGGTGGAGATAAGCGGTTCGGTACGGGGAAGCGGTGCGAGCGGACCGGTGGAATGGGCCGCGACGCGAGGCAAGGCGCGACACTACGCCGCGCGCATTCGAGGTGCATCCGGAGCACACCCGCGCGCCGCGCGAAACATCAGCCGCGCCCGGCCAGCTCGCAAACGCGCTGCGCAATCGCGAGCGATGCCGTCAAACCCGGCGACTCGATGCCGAACAGATTGACGAGCCCGCGCACGCCATGCGCGGCCGGCCCCTGGATCACGAAATCGGCGGCGGGCTCGCCGGGACCGGACAGCTTCGGACGAATGCCCGCATACGCGGGCTGCAATGCGTCGTCGGGCAGCGCCGGCCAGTACGTGCGAATCGCCGAGTAGAACGAGTCCGCGCGCCGCGGGTCGACGTTGTAATCGATCGTGTCGACCCATTCGACGTCGGGACCGAAGCGCGCCTGGCCGCCGAGATCGAGTGTCAGATGCACGCCGAGGCCGGCCTCGTTCGGCATCGGATAGATCAGGCGGCTGAACGGCGCGCGCCCCGAGATGCTGAAGTAGCTGCCGCGCGCGAAATAGAGCGGCGGCACATGCCGCGCATCGAGTCCGCGAATCCTGCGCGCGAGCGCGTTCGCGTGAAGGCCCGCGCTATTGATGATGCACGCGGCGCTGACCGTGGTCGACGCATTGCCGCCGACCGTGACGACGAAGCGCCCGTTGCGCGCCTCGATCGCCTGAACCGGCGCGTGAAACGCGCACACTGCGCCGTCGCGCTCGGCGTCGCCCTGCAACGCGAGCATGAACTGGTGACTGTCGACGATGCCCGTCTGCGGCGAAAACACCGCCTCCACGCATTCGAGCGCCGGTTCGAGCGCCTGCGCCTGATCGCCGCTGATGCGCATCAGGTCGAGCACACCGTTGTCGCGCCCCTTGGCCATGATGCTTTCGAGCTGCGGAATCTGGCTGCGCGACGTGGCGACGAGCAGCTTGCCGCAGCGCGAATGCGGCACGTTGCGCTCGACGCAGTAGTCGTACAGCATTTCTCGGCCGTGCACGCACAGCGCGGCCTTCAGCGAGCCGCGCGGGTAGTAGATGCCCGCGTGAATCACTTCGCTATTGCGCGAGCTGGTGCCCACGCCGATCGCCTCGGCCGCTTCCAGCACGATCACCTCGCGCCCGCGCGCCGCCAGCGCGCGCGCCGTCGCGAGGCCGATCACGCCGGCGCCGATCACTACGCATTCGATCTGATCCATATCCGTTGACGCGGCCTGCTGCGCCGCGCGCTGCCTCGTTCAGCCGATGGAGAGGAAGACAGGATGCCGCGCCTGCGTGCCGCGGTCCGCTCGCTGCCGAACGCCGCCGTCGAGCCCATGGCGCCACCTCTGTCCGCTCGTGTCCTGCTACCCCTGTCACGCAAAATTGTACGACGCGGTACAGACAGAAATGCCCGCAGTTCGCTCAACTGCGGGCATTTCTGTCTCGGGCGCGCACACGATGCGGCGGTCGGAAAGTTTCAGTGTATGTCGCCTGAGGGCTCGGTGCCGATTTACCTGCCCAAGATGTATCTCAAAAACAGCAATAATTGCTGCGACATTGATGTCGCACGACGTATGAATTGCCGCCTGTCGCCCGTCAAAGTGAGAAAAAGGCCGTTTTTTATCCAAAAAATGGCCCGAAAACTCAAAAACCAATCGGTTTTCGCCGGTTTCCGTAATCGAGGCGAATATCGGCGGGCTCGATCTCGTCGCGGCCCGCGATCCGCGCCGCCCCGAAGCCGTTCAGGATCGCGCGGCGCATTTCCCGCGGCGAGGCGCGCTCGAGCGCGTCGAGCGTCGCGTCGCCGAGCAGCGCCGGGAAGCGCAGCCCCCAGGTGTGCGCCGAGCGGATCTCGTCGTAGATCGATTGCGCGATACGCCGCGCGCCGTCGTGGTCCGGCGGCGCAATCTCGTACACGTTCATGCGGTTCAGGATCGGCTCGGGAATCGCGCGCTCGTCGTTGGCGGTCGCGATCCAGATCACGTTGCCGGCATCGATCGGAATCTCGGCGAATTCGTCGATGAAGCTTTGCGCAGTGTCGTGTTCGAGCAGCGCGTAGAGCGCGCCGAGCGGATCGTATTGCGAGTCGCCGGTGGCCTTGTCGATCTCGTCGACCGTCATCACCGGATTCGCATAGCTGCCGTTCACGAGCGCATCGAACACCTTGCCCGGCTTCGCGTTCTTCCATTGCGACGACGCGCCCGACAGAATCCAGCCCGCCGTCAGCGAACTCATCGCCACGTACTGGTAGGCTGTGCCGAGCAGGCGCGCGAGCTGCTTCGCGAAATGCGTCTTGCCGATGCCAGGGTCGCCGAGCAGCAGCATCGGCATCAGTTCGAGCCGGTCTTCGGTTTCGAGGCACAGCGCGACCTGCCTGCGGATGTCGTCGAGCGGTGCGGAAAAATTGGGCAGCGCGTCGAGCAGATCGTCGATCGACGGCATGCGGTTCGGCTTCACGCAGAAACGCAGATTGCCGGTCTTCAGCATCTTCTCGTAGGTCGCGCGCAGCGCCTCGCTCGCGCCCTCGCCGAGACCGTTCAGCGCGGCTTCGACCTGATCGAGGTCGTACACCCGGCTGAACGAGGCCACGGCGATTTCCTGTTTGACCATTGCTGTCGTCATCGCTCACCCCGTCTTGCTGGTCCTGCTGCGGCGGCGCCTTGTGAGCGCCGGTTCAGGACCAGTGTAACGGCGGCGTGATTGCGTGCAAGCCAGCAGTCATGCGGCTCTGCTGCTAACAGCGCGGGCGTTTCAGGTACGCCGCCGCGGCGCTTTCCAGCGGCCTCGAACGATTGTTTCGAAGATTCCCGTCCTTATCTGAAATGCATTGTTGCTGAACCGCTTTCCCGTTCGACCGGTCAGAAAACGTTGCGGCCATCAGGGGTAAGATGGCTCTCTGACCAACCGGCCACCGGCCTCGCAACTTACCTGCCCACTATGCGGGCCGACGCCGTGAGCGGAGATTCCTTCCATGTGGAAAACCAGTATCGTGGCCATGCTGCTTGGCGCTTCGTTGCTCGCACACGCGCAACAACGGCCGGCGCAGCAGGTCGTGCAATGGCAGTTGCAGGTGATGCAGGACGATCAGCAGGTCGACTCGTTCGAGGGCACCACCACCGTCGGCCAGGCGCACACGGATACGCATCATCGGGTCGTGCAGCATCACGTCGGCTGCAAGGACCAGCCGGCCGGCAGCATCGATCTGTCGCGCACGCTGACCGTCTCGCCGCTGCGCGTGGACCCGGAGGGCGTGACGATGTCGATCGAGACGCAGGAAACGCTCGAAGACGCCGCCCCCCAGCGCACCGACATCGGCTGCAAGCTGCCGCCGCAACCGCGTCTGGTGAGCGGAAGCCATCCGGGCCTCGTCGTGCCGCCGGATCAATGGGCGAGCTGGACGATCGTCGCGAGCAATCCGAAGCTGGTTTACCGCTTGCATGCGAGCGTGGTCGCGAACGGCAATGACGGTACGAACGGCAGTGCGAATGACGGTGCGAACGGCAGCGCGGCCGGTGCGCCGAACGGCGATACGAACGGTAGTCCGAACAGCCACGCCGCCAGTACGCCGAACGGCGCATCGAACTGACCTGGCCGACATGCACGGCGCCCCCGAACAACGCCTCTTATCGAAGCCTTCAAACAGAACACGTGGATAACGCGGCATGCGAAACCCAGAAGAATTGATCCGCGAGAATCTCGCGCCGAACGATTTCGTCGCGGTGAGCTGGAACCTGCACAAGGGCCGCACGCCGCTCGGCTTTCAGGCCTGGCAGGCGATGCAGCGCTGGGTCCAATCGACCCACGCGGACGCCTATTTCCTGCAGGAAGCGATGGCGCGGCGCATGCCGTCGCCGGTATTGGCGAGCAGCTTCGGCGCGCCGATGGACGATCCGCTGACCGACGTCTGGCACTGCCAGGCGACCGAGATCGCCCGCTCGCTCGAACTCGAAGTCGCGCTCGGGCCGAACGTGTTCAAGCCGTCGTGGCGGCATGGCAATGCGATTCTGTCGCCGCATCCGCTCGATCTCGGCGGCCGCTGGGACATCTCCGCGCATCGCTTCGAAAAGCGCGGCCTGCTGGTCGCGCGCGCGACCTTCGGCGGGCGCCTCGTCACGCTGCTGTGCGCGCATCTCGCGCTGACACGCCCGGCGCGCCTGCGGCAGATGAACTGGATCGCGCACTGGATCGCCAAGGAAGCGCCCGACGGTCCGCTCGTGCTGGCCGGCGATTTCAACGACTGGCGCAACGACTCGGTGCCGCTCTTTCGCGAACACGGCCTTCAGGAAGTGGCGACGCTACTCGGCGAACCGGCACGCACGTTTCCGGCGTTCTCGCCGGCGCTGTCGCTCGACAAGATGTTCGTGCGCGGCATGCAGCCGGTCGAATGGATCCAGCCGACGCAGGAGACTGCGTGGCTGTCGGACCATTTGCCGTATATGGCGCGCTTGCGGCTCGAGTGAGAATGAGCCGGACGGTTATTTTGCGCGTCTGGCGTCATCAAAGCACAGACGTCAAAAATCCTTCTCTTATAAGGCCCTAGCTCGCCATGTGGCACTCCACAACGGTAACTGTGTACCTAAAAAATCACTAAGCGGACAGCGTAAACACCTGCAAGCCCCCGCACGCACCCCGCCGCCGGCGCTGCCTTGCCCGCCCCGTTTGCCAGTTTTATCAGCAGGGTCAATGCTGCAGCGCAAGCCGCCTTTCGGTATGATCTTGAAATTGTCGTCCGCGCGGCGCGCTGCTTTCGCGCAAGCCGGACAGCCGATGGCAGCCGCCCTGCGCGGCACTCGCCGAATCGCCGTACCCCGCTGAAGCACGGCCGCACTCACGCCAACGTACTTTGCGACGCCGGACAGCCGGTGGCGCCGCTTGCCTGGCGGCAACCCGCTTCGCCACGCTCAACCGCCGCGGCCCGCCCAGTAGGCGCGGTAAAATAGCGGATTGCGCGTGATTCCCGACCACGGGTTAGCGCAGCATCGCCCTTGCCGTGCCGGCCGGCTCAGACGACTGGCCGCCTTTGTTTTCGCACTATCCAAGAAGCCATGAGCAACCTCAATTCACAAACCGTCCTGAGCGTCCATCACTGGACCGATACGCTTTTCAGCTTCACCTGCACGCGCGACCCGTCGTTCCGCTTCGAAAACGGCCAGTTCACGATGGTGGGCCTGCCGGTCGACGGCAAGCCGCTGATCCGCGCTTACAGCCTCGCCAGTGCGAACTACGAAGAACATCTCGAATTCCTGAGCATCAAGGTGCAGGACGGCCCGCTCACCTCGCGTCTGCAGCACCTGAAGGTCGGCGACGAAGTGCTGATCGGCAAGAAACCGGTCGGCACGCTGGTCGCCGACAACCTGCTGCCCGGCAAGACGCTGTGGCTGCTCTCCACCGGCACGGGCCTCGCGCCGTTCATGTCGATCATCAAGGACCCGGACATTTACGACCGCTACGAGCGCGTGGTGCTCACGCACACCTGCCGTTTCGTCGACGAACTCGCGTACAAGGAATACATCACCGAGCACTTGCCGGCACACGAGCACCTCGGCGAGCTGGTGCAGGAAAAGCTGCTGTATTACCCGACCGTCACGCGCGAGGCGTTCCAGAACCGCGGCCGCATCACCGAGCTGATCGAAACCGAAAAGCTGTTCGCCGACCTCGGCGTGCCGGGCTTCTCGCTCGAAAACGACCGCATCATGCTGTGCGGCAGCCCGCACATGCTGCGCGACACGCGCAAGCTGCTCGACGACGCGGGCTTCAAGGAAGGCAGCAACAACGACCCGGGTCACTACGTGGTCGAAAAGGCCTTCGTCGGCTAGGCAGGCAATACCATTCGCGGCCTTTCGGCGCCGCGAATCCCGCAAAAAGGAGCCTCCGGGCTCCTTTTTTGTTGCCGTTACAAATCGCCGTGAATCATTTCACTTTCCCTGTCGGCATTATTCCTACAGACGGCGATGCGAAATACATCAAGCAAAGTATGAAAAATCGTCGCTAACCGTTGGTACGACTGCATTTTTTCTTTTTTTGAGATATTATCGCGCCGCCAGTTACGACGAATCGGCTAGCCTCTCATGGTCCGACCTAGTTATTACCGAATGTAAATTTCGTTACGTTCCGGCATAGTGATCTGTCTGTTTCACGCTCGCGCGAGAGACGCACCCGAAGGCCTGAGAATCGCATGCGTTCTTCCTTCACGCTGCCTGTCCGCGCCCGCTTCGCTGTCCGCATCGCGTCCTGAGAGGGAAAATCATGGATTCGTCGACTGCCGTCCCGTTCAACGCGCCGCCGGCATCGCCCGCAGCGCGTGATGGCGTCGACGCGCCGTCGCGCGCCGCGGTGCGCGAGCTGGAACAACTGCGCGCGCGGGTGCGCGAACTGTCGGCCGAACTCGTGCAGGCACAGGAAAGCGCGCGCCGTCACGTCGCTCGCGAACTGCACGACGGCGTCGGCGCCGAGTTGACCGCGACACGCTTCGCGCTCGCCGGCATCGAAACCTGGCTGCCCGCCGACGCGCCACCGCAGTGCTCGGCCGCGCTCGCGGTCGCGAACCGCTCGCTCGACGCGGTCTGCGCGGCAAGCCGCGAGGCCGTCGCGCAACTGCACGCGCCGTCGTTCGAGGCCGGCGTCGCAGGCGCGCTCGCGCGCTGGGTCGGCGCATTCGCCACCCGTACGCACTTGCGCGCCACCTTCACCTGCGCCGACGATGCGCGGCTCGCGCGCCTGTCCGCCGACGCGGCGCTCGCCGTATTCCGCGTCGTCCAGGAAGCGCTGAACAATATTGCGAAACACGCGCGCGCGAGTTGCGCCGACGTGCGCCTCGAAACCAGCACGCGCCACCTGACGCTGCTCATCGGCGACGACGGCATCGGCCTGCCGCGCGGCGCGCGCCAGCGCAGCGGACAAAGCGGGAAAGACAGCCAAAGCGGCCACTTCGGCCTTGCCGGAATGCAGGCGCGCTGCGCCGCATTCGACGGCACGCTGCGGGTGAGCGCCCGGCGCGCCAGCGCCGGCCACGCCGACGTCAGCCCCCTCAGCCCCGGCAAGGCTGGCAGCAAAGCCCCGCGCGGCACTCTCGTGCAGGCGAGCTTCGCCTGGGACGCGCTGCTCGCCCCCGCATCCCGCGCCGGCCGGCGCGCGCTGCAATCGTGAGCGCGCCATCATGAGCCTGCGCATCCTGCTCGCCGACGATCACGCCGTGGTCCGCCAGGGCGTTCGCCAGTTGCTGCTCGACCGCGGCGTCGCGCGCGAAGTCGCCGAGGCGAAAACGGGCGCGGAAGCGCTCGACGCGCTCGGCCAGCAGAGCTTCGACGTCGTGCTGCTCGACATTTCGCTGCCCGACATGAACGGCGTCGAAGTGCTCAAGCGCCTGAAGCGCAAGGCGCCGCGCGTGGCGGTCCTGATGTTCTCGATGTACCGCGAGGACCAGTACGCGGTGCGCGCGCTGAAGGCCGGCGCGTCCGGCTATCTGTCGAAAACGGTCGACGTCGCGCAGATGATCGGCGCAATCCAGCAGGTCGCCGCGGGCCGCAAATACGTGAGCCCGGCGATGGCCGAGGCGCTCGCCGATTACGTGTCGTTCGACGGCGAGCAGTTGCCGCACGAAAAACTGTCCGACCGCGAATACCAGACGCTGTGCATGCTCGCATCGGGCAAACGGCTCACCGACATCGCGGCGGCGCTGTCGCTGTCTGTGAAGACGGTCAGCGTGTACCGCACGCGGCTGCTCGAGAAAATGAAGCTGCGCAACAACGCCGAACTGACGTTCTACGTCATGAGCAACCGTCTGGTCGACCTGAATCCGGCGATGGCGGGCTGAACGGCCGCCGCGCGCGCAACGATCTGCCACGAAAATGCGGCACGCCGCGTAGCCTGCCTGGGGAGAGACTCCCGCCCCATTCGTCGTCGATTCGGTAAAAGCTTTATCCCCGCTTGCGCTCCGCGCGCAAACCTCTCCTCGAAGTTCCGTCCTGGCGGGAGTTTCCGCCCACCGCCCCCGCCCCACGTCACGGCGCATCCGAACAGGGATCTGGCACCGATCCGCTAGAATGCCGGGTTTTTCCCGACATTCGGCGCGCAACACGCGTGCACTACTGGAGACCCACGCCAATGTCCCTGTTTCGCAAAA
Source organism: Paraburkholderia sp. Ac-20342 (assembly GCF_017104985.1). Taxonomy (NCBI): domain Bacteria; kingdom Pseudomonadati; phylum Pseudomonadota; class Betaproteobacteria; order Burkholderiales; family Burkholderiaceae; genus Paraburkholderia; species Paraburkholderia sp. Ac-20342. Next base: position 68,248 of record NZ_JAAGPQ010000017.1, read on the forward strand.
AGAGCGTCGAGCACATGCTCACGGCAAGCGCTCAAAACGCCGGCCTGAAGAAGGCGCTCGGCGCACTCGACCTCACGTTCCTCGGTGTCGGCGCCATCATCGGCACCGGCATCTTCGTGCTGACCGGCACAGGCGCCGTGCAGGCCGGCCCCGCACTGATGCTCTCGTTCGTGATCGCAGCGATCGCCTGCGGCTTCGCCGCGCTCGCCTACGCCGAATTCGCCTCGACGATTCCGGTCGCCGGCTCGATCTACACCTACTCGTACGCGACGCTCGGCGAACTCGCCGCGTGGATCATCGGCTGGGACCTGATGCTCGAATACGGGCTCGCGACCTCGGCGGTCTCGGTCGGCTGGTCGGGTTATCTGCAGTCGCTGCTGTCCGGTTTCGGCGTGTCGCTGCCGATGGCGCTGACCGCGGCTCCCGGCGCCGTCCCCGGACACGACACGCTGTTCAACCTGCCCGCATTCCTCGTGATGATGGCGATCACCACGCTGCTGTCGCTCGGCGTGCGCGAATCCGCGCGGATCAACAACATCATGGTCGCGATCAAGGTAGTCGTCGTGCTACTCGTGATCGGCGTCGGCGTGTTTCACGTCACGCCGGCCAACTGGCATCCGTTCATGCCGAACGGCTGGAGCGGCGTGTTCGGCGCGGCCGCGGTGATGTTCTTCGCATTCATCGGCTTCGACTCGGTATCGTCGGCGGCCGAGGAAGTGAAGAATCCTAAGCGCGATCTGCCGATCGGCATCATTGCGTCGCTCGGCGTCTGCGCGGTGCTGTATGTCGCGGTCGCGGCGGTCGTCACCGGCATCGTGCCGTCGGCGAAATTCATGGGCATCACGCACCCGGTCTCGTATGCGCTGCAACTGGCGGGGCAGAACTGGGTTGCCGGCTTCATCGATCTCGGCGCCGTGCTCGGCATGCTGACCGTGATCCTCGTGATGGGCTACGGACAGACGCGCGTGATCTTCGCGATGTCGCGCGACGGCCTGCTGCCCGCGAAGCTCTCGAAGTTGCATCCGCGTTTTGCGACGCCGTTCTTCACGACGTGGCTCGTCGGCATCTTCTTCGGCCTGATCGGCGCGCTCGTGCCGCTCAACGTGCTCGCCGAACTCATCAATATCGGCACGCTGGCCGCCTTCTCGATGGTGTCGATCGCGGTGCTCGTGCTGCGCAAGACCCACCCCGAGCTGCCGCGCGCGTTCCGTTGCCCGGGCGTGCCGGTCGTGCCGGTGCTCGCGGTCGCCTCGTGCCTGTTTCTGATGATCAATCTGCAAGGCGTCACGTGGATCGCGTTCGTGATCTGGCTGCTGATCGGCATGGCGATTTACTTCGGCTACTCGCGCCGTCATTCGAAACTGGCGAAGTAACGCTCCGCTTTGGCCGAGCCGCGCGAGTGGGCTGAATGCTTGCGGCGGCGGCCGGGTTGGGTTGTTCGCGACGCCTTCCGCTTGCCCCTATTCATGCGCCCCGCCGTGCCCTGCATGCGGGGCGCTTCTTTTTCGGCCGCCGATTGCGCAAGCGCCTCGCTCTTCCCCGCGCGCCCAGATGCGCCGCCGCGCCGAACACACTTCCCCTCATAGCGCGCTCGCGCGATTTGTGTTTTACTTTTCGGCAGACCTATAAAAACCCGCAGCACCCTCATCGGACCTCGCGCATCGCAGCCAGCACGCAGTCGAAGGAAAGCAGGGCAGAAAAATCACAGGTCCGGTCTCATCCTCACGAGATCGGGGCAAGCGCCGAAGTGCTCACGCCGATCGAGTGCGGTGAACGCATGAGATCGGGGCAGGTGCTAAAGCGCTAACTCCGATCGACCGCGGTAAACGCATGGGATCGGAGTAAGCGCTCAAGCGCTAACTCCGATCGACATAGGAGACAGCTTCATGGCGATCAGCATCAGTCTGACGGTTAACGGCGCACCCATCAGCGCCTCAATCGACCCCGGCACTCTGCTTGTCCAGTTCCTGCGCGAGCAACTACGCCTGACCGGCACGCACATCGGCTGCGATACGGCCCAGTGCGGCGCCTGCACCGTGCACCTGAACGGCCGCGCGATCAAGTCCTGCAACATCCTCGCGGTGCAGGCGGACGGCGCGCAAATCACCACCATCGAAGGGCTCGCGCAAAACGGCGCCATGCATCCGATGCAGGCCGCCTTCAAGCATTGCCACGGTCTGCAATGCGGCTTCTGCACACCGGGCATGGTGATGAGCGCGGTGTCGCTGGTCGAGCGCCAACCCGGCCTCACCGGCGACGACGTGCGCGCGCAGCTCGACGGCAATCTGTGCCGCTGTACGGGCTATCACAACATCGTCAAGGCCGTGCTCGAAGGCGCCGCGGGCATGAAGTCCGCCGCAGCGGCCACCGCCACGAACACCGGCGCGAGCGCGGGCACCGCCGCCGCGACCCCAGCCTGAGGAGCCGACGATGAACGCACCCGATACTCACAGCCTGATCGGCGCGGCCGTCGAGCGCAAGGAAGACTATCGCTTCCTGACCGGCAAAGGCCAGTACACCGACGACATCGTCCTGCCGCAGCAGACCTACGCGGTATTCCTGCGCTCGCCGCACGCGCACGCGAAGATCACCCGCATCGACACGAGCGCCGCGAAGCAGTCGCCGGGCGTGGTCGCGATCTTCACCGGCGCGGACCTCGCCGCTGAAAACGTTGGCGGCCTGCCGTGCGGCTGGCTGATCCACAGCATCGACGGCAAACCGATGAATGAGCCGCCGCATCCGGTGATCGCGCATACGAAGGCGCGGCACGTCGGCGACCAGGTCGCGCTCGTGATCGCCGAATCGATCAAGGCCGCGAAAGATGCGGCCGAACTGATCGACGTCGATTACGACGTGCTGCCCGCCGTCGTCGATACCGCGCATGCGGCCGACCCGGGTCAGGCAGCAGTACACGACGAAGTGCCCGACAACGTCTGCTACAACTGGGGCCACGGCGACCAGGCCGCGACCGACGCCGCGTTCGCGAAAGCCGCGCACGTGACCACGCTCGACATCGTCAACAACCGGCTCGTGCCGAATGCGATCGAACCGCGCGCGGTCAACGCGAACTATTCGGCGCAGGACGACAGCTACACGCTCTATGTCGCGAATCAGAATCCGCACGTCGAGCGGCTCCTGATGGCCGCGTTCGTGCTGTCGCTGCCGGAATCGAAGCTACGCGTGATCGCACCGGACGTCGGCGGCGGCTTCGGCTCTAAGATCTTCCTCTACGCTGAAGACGTCGCGCTCACCTGGGCGTCGAAGAAAATTCACCGGCCGATCAAATGGACCGCCGAGCGCTCCGAGGCCTTCCTCTCCGACGCGCACGGCCGCGATCACGTGACCCACGCCGAACTCGCGATGGACGCCGACGGCAAATTCCTCGCGATGCGCGTGCATACGATCGCGAACATGGGCGCGTATCTGTCGACGTTCGCCTCGAGCGTGCCGACGATCCTCTACGCGACACTGCTCGCCGGGCAATACGCGACACCGGCGATCTACGCCGAAGTGAAGGCGGTCTTCACCAACACGGTCCCCGTCGATGCCTATCGCGGCGCGGGCCGCCCGGAAGCGACGTTCGTCGTCGAGCGTCTGGTCGAAGCCGCCGCGCGCGAGATGAAGCTCGACCCCGCCGAAATCCGCCGCCGCAATTTCATCACCGCGTTCCCGTACGCGACGCCGGTCGGCCTCACCTACGACACCGGCGACTACGACACGCTGCTCTCGCGCGCGCTCGAACTCGCGGACGTGAAGGGCTTCGCCGCGCGCCGCCAGGCCTCGGAAAAGAACGGCAAGCGGCGCGGCCTCGGCTACTCGTGCTACATCGAGGCATGCGGGCTCGCGCCGTCGAACATCGCGGGCGCGCTCGGCGCACGCGCGGGTCTGTTCGAAGTCGGGCAGATTCGCGTGCATCCGACCGGTTCGGTCACCGTGTTCACGGGCTCGCATAGTCACGGCCAGGGGCATGAGACGACCTTCGCGCAGGTGGTCGCGGACCGCCTCGGCATCCCGCTCGAAAGCGTCGAGATCGTGCACGGCGACACCGGCCGCATCGCGTTCGGCATGGGCACGTACGGCTCGCGCTCGCTCGCGGTCGGCGGCTCGGCAATCTCGAAGGCACTCGATAAGATCGAGGCGAAGGCGAAGAAAATCGCCGCGCATCTGCTCGAAGCGTCGGCCGAAGACATCGAGTTCAAAAACGGCGTGTTCAGCGTCGCCGGCACCGACCGCACCAAGGCGTTCGCGGAAATCTCGCTCGCCGCTTACGTGCCGCACAACTATCCGCTCGACGTGCTCGAACCGGGCCTCGAAGAAAGCGCGTTCTACGATCCGACCAATTTCACGTATCCGTCGGGCGCGTATATCTGCGAGATCGAAGTCGATCCGGATACGGGCGTGAGCCGCATCGAGCAGTTCACCGCCGTCGACGATTTCGGCAACGTGGTCAACCCGATGATCGTCGAGGGTCAGGTGCATGGCGGGCTCGCGCAAGGCATCGGCCAGGCGATGCTCGAACGCTGCGTGTACGACAACGAGAGCGGCCAGTTGCTGTCGGGCTCGTACATGGATTACGCGATGCCGCATGCGTCCGATCTGCCCGACTTCACGGTCGAAACCGCGAAGGGCACGCCGTGCACGCACAATCCGCTCGGCGTCAAAGGCTGCGGCGAAGCGGGGGCGATCGGCTCGCCGCCGGCGGTGATCAACGCAATCATCGATGCGCTGGCGCCGCTCGGCGTGACCGACATACAGATGCCGGCCACGCCGCATCGCGTGTGGTCCGCGATTCAAGCGGCCAAGCAACCCTGACCATCGATCCTGAGCGGAGCATTCGACATGTATTCATTCGAGTATCAACGCGCGACGGATTCGCAAGCGGCCGCCGCAGCCCTCGCCGCCGACGGCGACGCGAAATTCCTCGCCGGCGGCCAGAGCCTGTTGCCGACCATGCGCCTGCGGCTCGCGCAGCCGTCGCAACTGATCGACGTGACGCGCATTCCCGCGCTCAAGACGATTGCGGTCAACGCGCAAACGGTGACGATCGGCGCGGCCGTCTGCCACTCGGACGTGGCCGATCACGCGGACGTGCGGCGCGTGTTGCCCGCGCTCGCCGATCTCGCGGGACACATCGGCGACCGGCAGGTGCGCGCGCTCGGCACGATCGGCGGTTCGCTCGCCAACAACGACCCGGCCGCATGCTATCCGTCGGCGGCGCTCGCGCTCGACGCGACCCTCGTCACCGACCGGCGGCGCATCGCGTCGGGGGACTTTTTCGTCGGCATGTACGAGACCGCGCTCGCGCCCGACGAGCTGATCGTCGCGGTCGAGTTTCCGGTGCCCGAACGTGCCGCGTACGAGAAATTCAACAATCCCGCGTCGCACTTTGCGCTCGTCGGCGTGTTCGTCGCGAAGTTCGCGAGCGGCGTGCGCGTTGCGGTGACGGGCGCGGCGTCGTCGGTGTTTCGGGTGCCGGCGCTCGAAAGCGCGCTGTCGGCGAACTTCGCGCCCGATGCCGCGCGCGCGGTCAGCGTGTCGCCCGACGCGCTGAACGAGGACATGCACGCGAGCGCGGCCTATCGCGCGCATCTGATTCCGGTGCTCGCCGCGCGCGCGGTCACGAAGGCGAATAGTTAGCGATCTTGACCAATCGTGGCCGGCTTGCCGCGCGCTAGTTGACTTCAACCGCGCAGGCAAGCCGGCTTCGCTCACGTTGCACGTGAGGCAAGTTCGCACAGATTCAGGACCACCATGCAGCCGGCTTCAATCGACGACACCCTCACCCAACTCGCCGCCCAACGCTATTTCGCGAGCCGCGAACTCGCGACCGCGCTGTATCTCTCGCTGCGCATGGAGCGGCCGCTGTTCGTCGAAGGCGAGCCCGGCGTCGGCAAGACCGAACTCGCCAAGGCCGCCGCGGGCCTGCTCGGCACCACGCTCTTGCGACTGCAATGCTATGAAGGGCTCGACACCGCGAGCGCGCTCTACGAATGGGACTACCCGCGCCAGATCATGGCGCTGCGGCTCGCCGAGGCCACCGGCGAGCGCCTTGGCAACGACACGCTGTATCGCGGCGAATTCCTGCTCAAGCGGCCGCTCCTGCAGGCGCTGATGCCCGACGAACATCACCCCGACGCGCGGCGCGTGCTGCTGATCGATGAAATCGACCGCGCCGACGAGCCGTTCGAGGCGTTTCTGCTCGAACTGCTGTCGGACTTCCAGGTATCGATTCCCGAATACGGCACCGTGCGCGCGGCGCAGCCGCCGCTCGTCATCATGACGTCAAATCGCACGCGCGAGGTTCACGACGCCTTGAAGCGCCGCTGCCTCTATCAATGGATCGGCTATCCCGATCGCGAGCGCGAACTCGAGATCGTCGCCGCGCGCGCGCCGCAAACGTCGGCGGAATTGCAGCGGCGCGCGGTCGATTTCGTGCACCGGCTGCGCGGCATGGACCTGTTCAAGGCGCCTGGTATCGCCGAAACGATCGACTGGTGCCGCGCGCTCGAAGCGCTCTCGGTGACGGAACTCGATCCGCAATCGGTACAGAACACGCTCGGCGTGCTGCTCAAGTACCAGGACGATCTCGCGCGCGTGGACGCCGCGCAGATCGCGCAGTGTCTGTCGGCTTGAGGATCGTCGGCATGGCGCATCAAACCGGCCTCGACTCACGCGACGACCCACGCGACGATATGCAGCCGCGCTTTGCACCGGCCGACAGCGCGCCGACGCTCGCGCGCAACGTCGTCCATTTCGTGCGCGTGCTGCGCGGCGCGGGCTTGCCGATGTCGCCGGCACAAGCGGTCGATGCGCTCGCGGCCTTGCACTGGATCGACCTCGGCCGCCGCGACGACGTGCGCGCCGCGCTTGCCGCCGTGCTCGTCACCGCCCCCGACGAACGCGAACTCTTCAACGCCGCCTTCGATCTGTTCTGGCGCGATCCCGATTGGGAAGGCAAGCTGCGCGCGCTGCTGCTGCCAACAGTTCGCGACGGTCTGCCGCCGCCGACACGCAACAACCGTCTTGCCGATGCGCTCGCGGTACGCATGCCGCCATCTCCGAACGTCAACGCGCCACAGGAAACCGGGCAGCACGAGTTGCGCGCGCATCTCACGTTCAGCGCCGAGGAACGCCTGCGTCATCGCGATTTCGACACGCTCACCGCCGACGAATGGCGCAGCCTGCGTCATCTGATTCGCGCTCAGCGCCTGCCGCTCGCGACCGAACCGACGCGCCGTCTGAAGGCCGCCTCGCACGGCACACATGCGGACCTGCGCGCGAGCGCGCGGCAGGCGGTGCGCGCGGGCGGCGACTGGACCGTGTGGAAATATCGCGCGATCGTCGAACGCAAGCCGCCGCTCGTACTGCTGCTCGACATCTCCGGTTCGATGAGCAGCTATTCGCGCGCGGTGCTGTACTTCTGCCATGCGCTGCTGCAATCGCGCGAACGCTTGCAGGTGTTTCTGTTCGGCACGCGGCTCACCAACGCGACGCGCGCCTTGCGCGAACGCGACCCCGACGTGGCCATCGCGACGCTCAGCGATCAGGTGCTCGACTGGTCGGGCGGCACGCGCATCGGCGCGGCGCTCGCCGAATTCAACCGGCGCTGGGCGCGCCGCGTGCTGACAGGCCGCGCGACCGTGCTGCTCGTCACCGATGGCCTCGATCACGAAGCGATCGACGTGCTCGACACCGAAATGGCGCGACTTGCGCGTTTCGCGCATCGCATCGTCTGGCTCAATCCGCTGCTGCGTTTCAGCGGCTTCACGCCGAAAGCGCGCGGCGTACAGGCGATCCTGCCGTATGTCGACGCGCATCGCCCGGTTCATAATCTGGACAGCCTCGCCGCGTTCGGCCACGATCTCGCGCAACTCACGCGCGCGCCTCGCCGCACGTTCGCCGCGACGACATTCGCAGGAGCAAGCTCATGGAATTGACCGAAACTCACACGCTGCCGGTCGGACAGCAGCAAACCTGGGACGCGCTGAACGACACCGAGATTCTGCGCGCCTGCATCCCGGGCTGCGAAAGCATCGACCCCGACGGCGAAAACGCGTACCTGGTGGCGCTGAGCGCGTCGGTCGGTCCGGTCAGGGCGCGTTTCAAGGGGCGCATGCAACTGACCGAGATCGACGCGCCGACCAGCTACACGATCGTCTTCGAAGGCCAGGGCGGCGCAGCCGGTTTCGCCAAAGGCAACGCGCACGTCTCGCTCGAAGCCGAGAGCGACACCGCGACGAAGCTCTCGTACACCGCGAACGCACAGGTCGGCGGCAAGCTCGCGCAGATCGGCTCGCGGCTCGTCGACGGCGCGGCGCGCAAGATCGCCGGGGAATTCTTCAAGCGCTTCAGTGCCCAGCTCTCGGGCGAAAATAGCGAAGCCGCGGCGGACGGCAGCGCATCGGCTGCAACCGATACCGACGCCAACGCATCGACGCCATCGCAGGAAGCCGCGGACGGCGAGTCCAGCGGCGAAACAACGAAAGGAAAGAAATCATGGACAGCGTGGATCTCGAAGTTCTGAAGTCCAGCGCCCGCTGGCTGGACGAAGGACATCGCGCGCTACTGGTGACGGTGGTGAAGACGTGGGGCTCGTCGCCGCGTCCCGAGGGCGCGATGCTCGCGGTGCGCGATGACGGACTCGTGGTGGGCTCGGTATCGGGTGGTTGCATCGAAGACGATCTGATCGATCGTGTGCGGCAACGAGGCATCGAGCAGACGCATCCGGAAGCGGTCAAGTACGGTATCACGGCCGAGGAAGCGCATCGTTTCGGGCTGCCATGCGGCGGCACGATCCAGCTCGTGCTCGAACCGTTGACGCGGCAAAGCGGCATCGCCGAACTTTGTCATGCGGTGGAAAGCGGGCGGCTCGTCGCGCGCGAGGTCGACATGGCGAGCGGACACGCGCGGCTCGACGACGCCCTCGCCACCGACGGCGTGCATTTCGACGGCGAGCGTCTGCTGACGATTCACGGCCCGCGCTACCGCATGCTCGTGATCGGCGCGGGACAGTTGTCGCGCTATCTGTGCAATATCGCGGTGGGGCTCGATTATCAGGTGACCGTGTGCGATCCGCGCGAGGAGTACACCGAGGAATGGGACCTGCCCGGCACGAAGATCGTGCGCACGATGCCCGACGACACCGTGATCGACATGAAGCTCGACGAGCGCTGCGCGGTGATCGCGCTCACGCACGATCCGAAGCTCGACGATCTCGCGCTGATGGAAGCGTTGAAAACGCCGGCGTTTTACGTCGGCGCATTGGGCTCGCGCAGGAACAACCAGGCGCGGCGCGAGCGCTTGAAGGAGTTCGATCTGAACGAGACCGAACTGGCCCGTCTGCATGGGCCAGTGGGCATTTATATCGGCAGCAGGACGCCGCCCGAGATCGCGGTCTCGATTCTTGCCGAAGTGACGGCGGCGAAAAACGGCGTCTCGCTGCCGACACTGCTGCAAGTGGAAGGCGCGAAAGCCGCGCGCGAAATCTCAGCCTCGGACGGGGCCGCGTGCAGCGTGTAGCACGCGGCGGATAGCCAACGCCCTGCGCGTGCGCGAAAGCGAAAACGTCAGACCGGCCAGAGCGGCCCTTCCTGCATCGCGCCGATCTGCTCGCGCATCTCGAGAATGCGATCTTCCCAGTAGCGCTGCGTGTTGAACCACGGAAACGCCGCCGGGAACGCGGGGTCGTTCCAGCGACGCGCGAGCCATGCCTGATAGTGAATTAGCCGCAGCGTGCGCAACGCTTCGATCAGATAGAGCTCGCGCGGCTCGAATTCGCAGAAATCCTCGTAACCGGCGAGCAGATCGGCCAGCGCGCGTGATGCCTCGACGCGCTCGCCCGGCAGCAGCAGCCACAGGTCCTGAATCGCGGGACCCATGCGGCTGTCGTCGAAATCGACGAAATGCGGGCCCGCGTCGGTCCACAACACGTTGCTCGGATGACAGTCGCCGTGCAGACGCAGCGTACGAATCTCGCCGGCACGCTCGAACGCGCGCGCGACGCCTTCGAGCGCGAGGTTGACGACGGTTTCCCACGCGGTGCGCACGTCGTCGGGCACGAAACGATGCGCGAGCAGGAAATCGCGCGGCTCGTAGCCGAAGGTTTCGATGTCGAGCGCGGGACGCTCGGCGTAGTTGCGCGTCTGCCCGATCGCATGAATGCGGCCGATGAAACGGCCTAGCCATTCGAGCGTATCGCGCCGGTCGAGATCGGGCGCGCGGCCGCCGCGCCGCTCGAAGACCGAGAAGCGGAAGCCGTCGAACGCATGCAGCGTACGGCCGTCGAGCACGCGCGCGGTCACGGCCGGAATCTCGCGCGCGGCGAGTTCGGCAACGAACGCGTGTTCTTCGAGAATCGCGGCATCGCTCCAGCGCTCGGGACGATAAAACTTCGCGACCACGGGCGGCCCGTCTTCGACGCCCACCTGGTACACGCGGTTTTCGTAGCTGTTGAGCGGCAGCAGGCGGCCGTCGGTACGCACGCCTGCCGTGACGAGCACGCCGTCGAGCGCGTCGAGCACGGTCTCGGGCGTGAGACGGGCGAACGGCACGGCGCCATCGGCGCCGGCCTCGGGAATGTCGGGAATGATGTCGTTCATGCCCGCATTGTGCGCCGCGCCGCGCGTAAAGACGAGGGCACGGCCTCACAATGTAGCGCGCGCATCAATTGCGCCTTACAGCATCACGACGGCTGACACACGCATGTCACTCGAAACTGCGACCCACTCGCGAGCGACCGCGCACGGCCACGAGCTACTGCGTTCAATGCATCTGCGCGCCGGCGGGGCGCACGAGTTCTCCGGTGTCGATGAGGTCTTCGAGAAAAAAGGGTTCGGTATTCAGTTGCCGCGATGCGCCGGGTTCGCCGGCATACCACGCGACCATCGCCATGTCGCCAAGAATGCGCATGACGATTCCGCGCGCGCCTTGCGGCACGGCGATATGTACCGATCGGACGATGGAACCGACTTGCATGATATTTCCCCGCTTCCCGATGCCGGCTTGATGGCTGCACGCCGGTCGAGGTGATGATAAAAAGCGCCGCTTCGCCGCTGACGTTGCGAGCGCACCTGATCTGCCGCGCGCTTTACGCGTGAAAGGTTCGGGTCATTGTTCCCGTTTTGCGGGGCTTTGGGAAGCGCGATCAGACGGCTTTTCACCCGTCGTTTCGCCCTATTCCAATTACACTGCGCACAGCCGATGATCTCGGCGTAAGACCTCGTAACGAAGATCATCATAAACCCTGCGGGGCGGAGACCACAAAAACGTGCATTGCCTTCATGATCCGGCCGACACGAGCGCGGCACCGGCGAACGCTCGCTTTCACGGCACCCGCTGCACACGCGGCACGTTCCGCGCGCGCGGCGGTGCGCCGCTGCGCCGCGTGTGCGCCGTCGCGGCCCATCCCGCCATGTCCTACGTCATTCGTCTGCACTAGTCATGTGGATCGTTCGTCTCGCGCTGCGGCGCCCCTATACGTTCGTCGTGCTAGCGCTGCTGTTGCTGATCGTCGGACCGCTGACGATCCTGCGCACGCCCACCGACATCTTCCCGAACATCGACATTCCGGTGCTCTCGGTGATCTGGTCGTACAACGGCCTGCCCGCCGACGAGATGGAGCGGCGCATCGCGCTGAACTACGAGCGCGGCCTGTCGGTCGCGGTCAACGATATCGAGCACACGGAATCGACCTCGCTGAACGGCATCACGGTCGTGAAGATTTTTTTCCAGCCGGGCGCGAACATCGACGAAGCGCTCGCCCAGGTCACCGCGCTCTCGCAAACGCAACTGCGCTCGCTGCCGCCCGGCATCACGCCGCCGAACATCCTGCGCTATAACGCGTCGACGGTGCCGATCCTGCGGCTCGCGTTGTCGTCGGCGTCGCTGACCGAGCAGGAGCTATACGACTTCGGCAACAACTTCCTGAAGACGCAGCTCGCCACCGTGCCCGGCGCATCCGCGCCGCTGCCGTATGGCGGCAAGCAGCGGCAGATCATGGTCGATATCGATTCGCGCAAGCTGCAGGAGCGCAATCTTTCGCCGATGGACGTCGTCAACGCCGTCACCGCGCAGAATCTGATCCTGCCGTCGGGCACCGCGAAGATCGGCTCGACCGAGTACTCGGTGGAAATGAACGGCAGTCCCGATTCGCTCGCGGGCCTGAACAACATTCCGATTCGCAGCACCGCGAACGGCACCGTGTATATCCGCGACGTCGCGCACGTGCGCGACGGGTTCCAGCCGCAAACCAACATCGTGCGCGTGAACGGCCAGCGCGCCGCGCTGCTCACGATCAACAAGAGCGGCAACACGTCCACGCTCGACATCGTCGATCGCATCAAGACGATGATGCCGACGCTGCGCAATCTCGTGCCGCCGTCGCTCAATATCGACCCCGTCGCCGACCAGTCGCTGTTCGTGCGCGCCTCGGTGCAGGGCGTGCTGCGCGAGGCGCTGATCGCCGCGTGCCTGACGGGTCTGATGATCCTGCTGTTCCTCGGCAACTGGCGCGCGACGCTGATTATCGCCGTATCGATTCCGCTCTCGATGATCACCTCGATCATCGCGCTCTCCGCGCTCGGGCAGACGATCAACATCATGACGCTCGGCGGGCTCGCGCTCGCGGTCGGGATTCTCGTCGACGATGCGACCGTGGCGATCGAGAACATCAGCCATCAGCTCGAACAGGGCAAGACGCTCGAACAGGCGATTCTCGACGGCGCACATCAGATCGCGATTCCGACGCTCGTCTCGACGCTGTCGATCTGCATCGTGTTCGTGCCGATGTTTCTGCTCACGGGCGTCGCTCACTATCTGTTCATTCCGCTCGCCGAAGCCGTCGTGTTCGCGATGCTCGCCTCGTATTTCTTCTCGCGCACGCTCGTGCCGACGCTCGCGAAATATCTGCTGCGCTATCACCACAAGCCGGCGGATCTGCATCACGCGCCGAAGCCCACGCGCAATCCGTTCATGCGCGTGCACTATGCGTTCGAGCGCGGCTTCGCGCATTTGCGCGAGCGTTATCGCGTGTTTCTCGTCGCGCGCGTGGCACGGCCGGGCGGGTTCGTGACGCTGTTTCTCGTCTGCTGTGGCGCGTCGATGTTGTTGCTGCCGTTTATCGGCCGCGACTTTTTCCCCGCCGTCGATGCCGGCACGATCGCTCTGCACCTGCGCGCGAAAACCGGCATGCGCGTCGAGGAAACCGCGGTGCTGACCGACCGCGTCGACACGCGCATCCGCCAACTGATTCCGGCCGGCGAACTGCATTCGATCATCGACAACATCGGCCTGCCGGTGTCGGGCATCAACCTCTCGTACAGCAACACGGGCACCATCGGCACCTCGGATGCGGACGTGCTCATCACGCTGAATCCCGAGCATCATCCGAGCGCCGGCTACGTGCGCACGCTGCGGCGCTCGCTCAGCGACGAATTCCCCGGCGTGCAGTTCGCGTTCCTGCCGGCCGACATCGTCAGTCAGACGCTGAACTTCGGCATGCCGTCGCCGATCGACATCCAGATCGTCGGCCGTGAGGTGGCCGCGAATCGCGTATTCGCCGCGACGCTGCTGAACCGTCTGCGCACGGTGCCGGGCCTTGCCGACGCGCGCATCCAGCAGCCCGCCGATCTGCCGCGTATCTTCATCGACGTCGATCGCACGCGCGCGCAGCAGGCAGGCTTCTCGCAGCGCGATATCGCCAGCGATCTGCTCATCACGCTGTCGGGCAGCCAGCAGACCACGCCGACGTTCTGGCTCAATCCGCGCAATGGCGTGAGCTACAACGTCATCACGGAAGCGCCGCAATACACGATCGATTCGCTGCAAGCGCTCGCGAACATTCCGTTGAACGCGAACGGCCGCAGCAACATTCTCGGCTCGCTCGCGACGATGCGCCGCGAAGCCGGCAACGCGGTGCTCACGCACTACAACGCGCAGACCACGATCGATATCTACGGCACCGCCGACGGCCGCGATCTCGGCGGCGTGTCCGACGACATCCGCAAGATCATCGACGCATCGAAAGCCGAGCTGCCGAAAACCTCGACCATCGAACTGCGCGGCCAGGTGCAGACGATGAACGATTCGTTCTCGGGTCTGCTCGCCGGTCTGCTGTTCGCGGTGCTGCTCGTGTATCTGCTGATCGTCGTCAATTTCCAGTCGTGGCTCGATCCGTTCATCATCATCACCGCCCTGCCGGGCGCGCTCGCGGGCATCGTGTGGATGCTGTTCCTCACGCACACCACGCTGTCGATTCCGGCGCTCACGGGCGCGATCATGTGTATCGGCATCGCGACCGCGAACTCGATTCTCGTCATCAGCTTCGCGCGCGAGCAGTTGCTGCTGCACGGCGATGCGACGCGCGCCGCCATCGAAGCGGGCTTCACGCGCTTCCGTCCGGTGCTGATGACCGCGCTCGCGATGGTGATCGGCATGGTGCCGATGGCGATCGGTCTCGGCGAGGGCGGCGAGCAGAATGCGCCGCTCGGGCGCGCGGTGATCGGCGGCCTCACGGTCGGCACGATCGCGACGCTGATCTTCGTGCCGGTCGTGTTCTCGATGATCTATCGGCGGCTCGAGGCGCGGCATCAGCGCGCGGCCGAACACGTGGTGCAGAAGCCATGAAGACGAAGCGCGCGACACCCGCGGCAAACGCCGGCCGCGACCTGCGCCGCCTGCGCTTTACAGGCATAGGCACCGATGCAGGCGCAGGCCGCGGCCATACGAAAGGCAGCGTCGACTGCCCATGCATTTCCAGAGGGGAAGTTTGATGGAAGCACAACGTCCGAACGGCTCGGGATCGGGCTCGGGTGCAGAGCACGGCGCGGCGCACGATCCCGCGAAAGCGCGGCGCACGCGCTGGCTCGCGATCGGGGTGGCGGTCGCGGTACTCGCGCTCGCCGCGCAAGGCATCTGGTCGCGCCGCGATGCGCACGCGGCGCTCGAACGCGATGCCGAGCACGCGAGCCAGACGAGCGTCGAAGTCGTGCTGCCGCAGAAGTCGTCGGCCGGGCTCGATCTCGTGCTGCCCGGCAACGTGCAGGCCTTTCTCGATACGCCGATCTACGCGCGCACCAACGGCTATCTGAAGAAGTGGTACGCCGATATCGGCGCGCATGTGAAAAGCGGCCAGCTGCTCGCGGAAATCGACACCCCGGAAGTCGACGACCAGTTGCGCGCCGCCCGCGCCGATCTCGCGAATGCGCAGGCGAACTACGCGCTCGCGAAAAGCACGGCCGACCGCTGGAGCGACATGCTGAAGAACAAGTCGGTCTCGAAGCAGGAGACCGACGAGAAAGTCGGCGACATGCTCGCGAAAAAAGCCACGCTCGATGCCGCGCACTTCAACGTCGCGCGGCTCGAAAAAACGCAGTCGTTCCAGAAGGTCTATGCGCCGTTCGACGGCACCGTGACCGCGCGCAACGTCGACGTCGGCGCGTTGATCGACGCGGGCAGCGCGGGCGGTCCCGCGAAGGAGCTGTTTCATGTCGCGCAGGCGGACCGTCTGCGTGTCTATGTGAACGTGCCGCAGGCCTACGCGCAGCAGGTGCGCGCGCAGCAGAGCGCCTATCTGACGCTGACCGAAACGCCGTCGCGGCATTATCCGGGCACGGTCGCGCGCACGGCGGGCGCGGTCGATGCACAGCAGCGCACGATGCTCGTCGAGGTCGACGTCGACAATCGCGGCGGCGAACTGTTGCCGGGTGCCTATGCGCAGGTGCATTTCGCGCTCGGCGCGGGCGCGGCGCCGTTCACGCTGCCGGGCAATGCGCTGCTGTTCCGGCCCGACGGCGTGAAGGTCGCGACCGTCGACGCGCAGCACAAGGTGAAGCTGCTGCCGGTGTCGCTCGGCACGGACTTCGGCACGCGCGTGGCGATCGCCTCGGGTTTGCAGGGCAACGAGCAGGTGATTCTGAATCCGCAGGATTCGATCGTCGATGGCGCGCCGGTGCGGATCGTGTCGCGCAAGCCGGAAGGGAACAGGGAGGACGCTGCGAGCGATGCGGCAGGGACAGCCGGAGCAACAGGCACGGCGGCGAGCGCGCCAGCCGTGCAGGGTGGCGCAAAGCGGGCCGCGAGGACGCAATCATGAAGAGGCCGGTTTCGCGCCGCGCCCAGGCATTCGCCCCGGCACTCGCGCTGACGTTCGCGCTCACACTCGCCTGTGCACTGAGCGCCTGCACCGTCGGCCCCGACTACGTGAAGCCGGCCGCCGTCACGCCCGCGACCTGGCGCGAACTCGAAGGCACCGGCTGGAAGCCCGCGCA
Organism: Paraburkholderia sp. Ac-20342; assembly: GCF_017104985.1. NCBI lineage: Bacteria > Pseudomonadati > Pseudomonadota > Betaproteobacteria > Burkholderiales > Burkholderiaceae > Paraburkholderia > Paraburkholderia sp. Ac-20342. The sequence goes on from NZ_JAAGPQ010000017.1 coordinate 84,513, forward strand.
ACCGGCCGACACGCTCACGCGCGGCGCGTGGTGGCACATCTACGCGGACCCGTCGCTCGATGCGCTCGAACAGCGGGTCGCGAGCGAGAACCAGGACGTGCAGGCCGCCGAAGCGCGTTTTCGCGCGGCCCGCGCGACCGTCGCGCAATATCGCTCGAATTTTTTCCCGGTGGTCACGGCGGGCGCCGGCTTTTCGCGCACGCGAACCTCGGAGAACGTGCTGCATAAATCGACCGCCGGCCTCACGCTGAACGACTACATCGTGCAGGCCGACGCCTCGTGGGAGCCGGACCTGTGGGGCCGCATCTCGCGCAGCGTCGAAGGCGCGAAGGCCGCCGCGCAGGCGAGTGCCGCCGACGTCGACGCCGCGCTGCTGTCGATGCAGGCCGAACTCGCCACCGACTACTTCGAGCTGCGCGGACTCGATCAGGAACGCCGACTACTCGACGACACGATCAAGGCCTACGAGGAAGCGCTGGAGTTGACGCAGCATCGCTACGCGGGCGGCATCGCCACCGACGCCGACGTCGCGCAGGCGCAAGCGCAGTTGAAGACCACGCAGGCGCAGGCGCTCGACCTCGGTGTGCAGCGCGCGCAACTCGAACACGCGATCGCGATCCTGATCGGCCAACCGCCCTCGACCTTCACGCTGTCCGTTGCGCCGCTCGTGGCCGCGCCGGTCGTCGCGGCGAGCGGCGTACCGTCGGATCTGCTCGAACGGCGGCCCGACATCGCGGCGGCGGAGCGGCACGTCGCCGCCATGAACGCGCAGATCGGCGTCGCGACGGCGGCGTTTTTCCCGAACCTGATCCTCTCCGTGACGGGCGGCCTCGAAGCGACCAACTACAGCCAGTGGCTGCTCGCGCCGAGCCGGCTCTGGTCGCTCGGGCCGACGCTCGCGGGCACGCTGCTCGACTTCGGCGGACGCGCGGCCGTCAAGGAACAGGCGCGCGCGCATTACGACGAAAGCGTCGCGCAATACCGGCAGACGGTGCTCGACGCGTTCGGCCAGGTCGAGGACAACCTCGCCGCGCTGCGCGTGCTCGAACAGGAAGCCGCCGCGCAGGACGACGCGGTGGCCGCCGCGCAGCGCTCGCTCGCGGTCGTGTCGGACCGCTACAGGAACGGCGCGATCACCTATCTCGACGTGGTCGTCGCGCAGACGACCGCGCTCACCAACGAACGCAACGCGGTAGCAATCGCGCGCCGGCGGATGGCCGCGAGCGTCGCGCTCGTGAAGGCGCTCGGCGGTGGCTGGGATGTGTCGGCGCTGCCGGGCGAGGACGAGATCGTGCATCCGCCGGCCTCGACGCCAACGCCGGCCGGCGCGGTGGCAAAAAGCGGTTAGCGCGGCTAGCGGTATTGGCGACAAGGGCCGCGCAGTCGGTTCGCGGCAGTCGCTTTCGCGGCACCGCCAACCGCCCATCCTGCTGGCTGCGCGCGGCGCCGCTTTGCCCGCGCCAACGTCCCGAATCCGCTTTTCCGCGTATTCTTAACGCTTTTGTGCTTTTTTGCGTGCCCCAAGGAGTCTTGTCGTGACCCTCCCGCCGGAATCCCAGCGGACTGCTTCTGCCGTTCCCTCCCCGGCCGCCGCCCCGGCGGCGGCGGACATCCCCTATCTCGAACGTGGCACGCGCGCCTACTGGCGCGCCGCTATCGCACTGCTGTTCGCCGGTTACGCGACGTTCTCGCTGCTCTACTGCGTGCAGCCGCTGCTGCCGTCGTTTTCCGATGCGTTCGGCGTGACGCCCGCGCAGAGCAGCCTGTCGCTGTCGCTCTCCACCGCCGCGCTCGCGCTCTCGATCTTCGTCGCGGGCTTCGTCTCCGAAGGCTGGAGCCGCCACAAGCTGATGACGACATCGCTCACGGTATCGGCGGTGCTGACCATCGGCGTGTCGATCGCGCCGCACTGGCATCAGCTGCTCGCGCTGCGCTTTCTCGAAGGGCTCGCGCTCGGCGGCGTACCGGCCGTCGCGATGGCCTATCTCGCCGAGGAAGTGCATCCCGACGGCCTCGGCCTCGCGATGGGGCTTTACGTCGGCGGCACGGCGATCGGCGGCATGGCCGGGCGCGTGATTACCGGCGTGGTCGCCGATCTGTTCTCGTGGCGCGTCGCGATCGGCACGATCGGCGTGCTCGGCCTGCTGTCGATGCTCGCGTTCCGCGCGCTGCTGCCGCCGTCGCGCCACTTCGTGCCGCGTCGCGGACTCGGCTTCGCCCATCACCGCACCGCGCTGCTCAAGCAGTTCACGCGGCCCGGGCTGCCGTTGCTGTTCCTGCTCGGCTTCGTACTGATGGGCAGCTTCGTCACGCTGTACAACTACATCGGCTACCGGCTGCTCGCGCCGCCGTATCGCCTGAACCAGACGGAGATCGGCGCGATTTTCGTCGTGTATCTGACCGGCGTGGTCGCCTCGCCGTGGTCGGGGCGCATGGCCGATACGTTCGGCCGCGCGCGCGTGCTGATGGCGAGCCTGCTCCTGATGGCGTTCGGTCTCGCGCTGACGATGCTGCATCCGCTCGCGGCGATCGCCGCCGGCATCGCCTGCCTGACGTTCGGTTTCTTCGCCGGCCACGCGGTGGCGAGCGGCTGGGTCGGCCGGCTCGCGAAAGAGGCAAAAGGCCAGGCCGCCGCGCTGTACCTGCTCGCGTACTACATCGGTTCGAGCGTGGTCGGCTCGTACGGCGGCCGCGTGTGGGCCAGTCATGGCTGGAATGGGGTGGCCGGGCTGGTGGGAACGCTGCTCGTCATCGGACTGCTTGCCGCGATGCGGCTGCGCCGCCGCGAGTAGCCGGCGAACGATGCCGTATCGAACCAGCGCGCATCGAATCGCGCCTGAACGTAAGGCGTACGTAAACGAACACTTCATAGTTTTCGACCATGCTTGCTGCGCCGCATCAATCGCCGCAAGCCCTGTTGGACGGGGTTCAGCGGTTTGCGAATAAGCACCGTTGAGCCCCCTGGACGCCATCTCGCGCCGTGATGGCCGTCCAACGGTCTCCTATACTCGAAACGAGTTCGGACGCGGCAGAGTTTCAGCCCGCAGTCCGCGCCGGAAATGCATAGCCACTCTTGCATGCGAGGAGACGAATATGACGACGTACTTTACGATCAGCGATTTCATTCTGGTCATTCCGATGGCGCTGGCGGGCGCGTTGTTCGTCGGCGCGCTGCCCTGCAAGACCGAAGTGCGGCACAACGCGCTGCGCGTGCTGGGCGCGCTGATCGGCGTCGTGTGCGCGGTGGCGCTGGTCGAAGGGCTGCCCGCGCTCGTCTAGCGCAAGCCATATAAAAAACCGCCTTCGCGTGAAGCGTCGGCGGTTTTTTTCGTCTCTGCTAACACGGTGGACGGCCGGCTGACTCACTTGTCGCCGGCGCGTCCGTCGCGTGTCCGTTACGCGATCAGATTGCCTGATCCGTCGACGGCTTTTCCCACAGGTTGATCCCGCCTTCGGTCGCGTAGCGGTCGATCTCGGCGAGTTCGTCGGCGGAGAACGCGAGGTTCTTCAGCGCGCCGACGTTCTCGCGCACCTGCTCCGCCCGGCTCGCGCCGATCAGCACCGAGGTCACGCGCTGATCGCGCAAGGCCCACGCGAGCGCCATCTGCGCGAGGCTCTGGCCGCGACGTTGCGCGATGTCGTTGAGCTTGCGCACGTGTTCGAGGTTCTGCTCGCTCAGATGCTCCTGCTTCAGCGAACCGCCGCCCGCCTTGTTGACGCGCGCATCGGACGGCACGCCGTTCAGGTACTTGCTGGTCAGCAAACCTTGCGCGAGCGGCGTGAACACGATCGTGCCCGCGCCGACCGTTTCGAGCGTATCGAGCAGGTCGCGCTCGATCCAGCGGTTCAGCATGTTGTACGACGGCTGATGGATCAGCAGCGGCACCTTGTATTCGGCGAGCAGCTTCGTCATTTCGCGCGTCTTCGCGGACGAGTACGACGAGATGCCGATATACAGCGCCTTGCCCTGCTGCACCGCGCTCGCAAGTGCGCCCGCGGTTTCCTCGAGCGGCGTATTCGCATCGAAGCGGTGCGAATAGAAGATGTCGACGTAATCGAGACCCATGCGCTTGAGGCTCTGATCGAGACTCGCGAGCACGTACTTGCGCGAGCCGCCGCCCTGGCCGTACGGACCCGGCCACATGTCCCAGCCGGCCTTCGACGAAATCAGCAGCTCGTCGCGATACGGTTTGAAATCGTCCTTGAAGAGGCGGCCGAAGTTGGTTTCCGCGCTGCCGTACGGCGGGCCGTAGTTGTTCGCGAGGTCGAAGTGGGTGATGCCGAGATCGAAGGCCGTGCGCAGGATGTCGCGCTGCGTGGAGATCGGCGTGGTGTCGCCGAAGTTGTGCCACAGGCCGAGCGACAGTGCCGGCAGTTTGAGACCCGATTTGCCGCAGACGCGGTATTGCATGTCCGAATAGCGTTCTGAAGCTGCTTCGTAAGCCATTGCTAGTGTCCTTGTCGATGAGATCGCCCGGCGATTGCGGGCTCGAGGATTCGCGCGATGCGAGAGGCGTACTGCTCGAAGGATTGTTGTGGTGGTGTCGTCGTGGTACGGCGAGACCGCTATGGTAGCCAATCGACTTCATCCTTGCAGGGACCCAGTATGCGGGATGGACGATCGCGAACGGCTCACCTACACTCTGGCCGGATCAAGCTGATGGGAGAAGCAGATGACGAAAGCGATTTCGATCGCGCTGATTGTCGGCGGCATCGTGTTGCTGTATTTCGGCGGGCAAGCGTTCAACTCGGTGAGCAGCGACGTATCGCGCTTCTTTACCGGTTCGCCGACCAACAAGGCGATCGTGCTGATCGTCGCGGGCGTGGTGGCGACGCTGGCGGGACTGACGGGCGTGGCGTTGTCAGGGCGCAAGCGTTGAGGGCACGCGTGAGGCCGTCACGAAGATGTGCGGCCAAGGCGCGCAATAAACAATAGGAAAGGCCCTGCCGAACATGCGGCGCCTGTCGCTCGCGTTCGCATGATGATCGAATGCGAACGCGAGCGACAGGCGCCGTCGTCGTTCACGAGCCTAGAACGCGATCTCGGGCTTGGCGGCCGAACGCGTGCCGGGCAGCGGCACGTTGCTCGCGCCGTGATAGGTGTACACCAGCGAAAACTTCACCTGATCGCTGAGATTCTTGCCGGCCGAATGCAGCGTATTGCAGTGGAAGAACACCACGTCGCCGGCCTTCAGCTCGGGCGACACCGCGGTGCGAATCGCGGCCTGATTCTCTTCGAGATCGGCGCGGAAAAATCTGGCTTCGTCGAAACGGTCCGACGTCAACGCCGCGCCGTGCGACTTCGGCACGAACCACAACGCGCCGTTGTCGACGGTCTCGGGGCCGACCGCGAGCCATACCGACACGAGATCGTCGCGCTCGAACGACCAGTAGCGCACGTCGCGATGCCAGCCGGTCAGGCTGCCGTATGCGGGATGCTTGGTCATCATGCAATTGTGATGCGCGCGCGACAACCGCGGCTCCTCGCCGAAGTACAGCTCCATCCAGCCGCGAATTTCCGGCGCGGTGGCCCATTGCGCGAAAGCCGGATGACGCCCGTACGCGTCGAGCAGACGTCGCACCGTATGTCCGCCCAGGGCATCTTTCGACGACGGCGCGCCCGGATACTGCAGATCCGCTTCGAACTCGATCGGCGCCGCGGCTTCGTGCAACTGCTGCTGCGCGATCCGCTTCAGTTCCTCACAACGCTCGGGCGCCACCAGGCCCGGCACCACGACAAAACCCTGCTCCCGCAACGTGTGAATCTGCTCTTTTTTCGAATGGAGTGACATGGTGTTCCATGACTGTCGGCTAACTGATCTTCGATTGTAAAACGGGCGCGATCGGCCTGCGTTCTTTCGAGGGGACGTTTTTGCCGAACGTTTTTGCCAAGTGTTTCGAGCAGGCTTTTTTCGCGGACAACGGCACGCCTCGCGCAACGATTCGGGCGACGCGTCGATCCAGGGCAAACCCGCAACCGCAGGGTAAAAACGGACTTTCTGACGTCACGAATCGCGTGTAGCCTACTGTGTCATGTTGATCGCTGCTTACGCACTTCTGCGCCGCGCGCGGGCCATTGCGACCCATGCCGCCGGTTTCTTCGCGTTTTCCCATCGAATTTCCGGCTTTCACGCCGTTCACCGCAACCCCGTCATCGGCACGTTGGGGGCTGCGTCGCGTGCACATCCCGGTGCGCGTCTCGGCGTGCGGTACTTTGCCTACTTGTGAAGCCATGCATACTCTTCTGAGCACCCGTCTCACTCGCGCCGCGCTGAAAGCGGCGCGTCCTGCGCGCCGCCATCTGATGCGGGCGCTGCGTCACCATGCCGCCCGCACGCGCGCGCTCGGCGAACAATGGCGCGACGCCAGGGCCGTCGATGGCATCCGCACCTGGTTCCATACGTTCTTCTCGGCGCTGCGCCAGCAAAGCGGCGCGCGCCGTTTCTCGCTGCGCACGCTGCTGCGCAAGCCGACGCCGCAGCGTCTCGCCGCCGCGAAACGCGCGCCGGCTGCCGTGCAGGTTCATACGAGCCGCCGGCCGCGGCGGCTGTCGACGAGCAGCAGCGGGTGGTTTGCGTTTGCGAGCCGGTAACACGGAAAACGCGGCGGCAAACGCAGTAGCAAGCGCATCCGGTACATCACCTACGTCCGATAAAGAAAAACCCCGCCCGGCTCGCGCCGGCGGGGTTTTTTAGCTTGATGCGGTCGACTCGCGCTTATTCGGCGAGTGCGGCAACCGGCTCGGTGCCGGCAGCTTCGGCGAGTGCCAGTGCCTTGTCGGTCGCTTCCCACGTGAATTCCGGCTCTTCGCGGCCGAAGTGACCGTAGGCCGCGCTCTTCTCGTAGATCGGGCGCAGCAGATCGAGCATCTGGATGATGCCCTTCGGACGCAGATCGAAATGCTGACGCACGAGTTCGGTGATCGTGGCATCCGACACGCGGCCCGTGCCGAACGTGTTGACCATCACCGAAGTGGGCTGAGCCACGCCGATCGCGTACGACACCTGGATCAGGCAGCGCGACGCGAGACCCGCGGCCACGATGTTCTTCGCGACATAACGGCCGGCGTAAGCCGCCGAGCGGTCGACCTTCGACGGGTCCTTGCCCGAGAACGCGCCGCCGCCGTGGGGCGCTGCGCCGCCGTACGTATCGACGATGATCTTGCGGCCCGTCAGACCGCAATCGCCCTGCGGACCGCCGATCACGAAGCGACCGGTCGGGTTCACGAGGAACTTGATGTCGCCCTTGATGAGTTCGGCCGGCAGCGTCGGCTTGATGACTTCCTCGATCACCGCTTCGCGCAGCGTTTCGAGACTGATGTCCGGCGAATGCTGGGTGGACAGCACGACCGTGTCGATCGAATGCGGCTTGCCGTCGACGTAGCGCACCGTGACCTGCGACTTCGCATCGGGGCGCAGCCAGGGCAGACGGCCGTCGCGGCGCAGATTCGCCTGACGCTCGACGAGACGGTGCGACAGGTGGATCGGCAGCGGCATCAGTTCCGGCGTTTCCTCGCACGCGTAACCGAACATCAGGCCCTGGTCGCCCGCGCCCTGATCGAGGTTGTTGTCGTGCGCGCGGTCCACGCCCTGGGCGATGTCCGGCGATTGCTTGTCGTACGCGACGAGCACCGCGCAACCGCGGTAGTCGATGCCGTAGTCGGTGTTGTCGTAGCCGATGCGCTTGATCGTGTTGCGCGCGACCTGGATGTAGTCGACGTTCGCGGTCGTGGTGATTTCACCGGCCAGCACGACGAGACCCGTATTGCAGAGCGTTTCGGCTGCGACGCGCGAGTATTTGTCTTGCGTGAGGATGGCGTCGAGGATGGCATCCGAGATCTGGTCCGCGACTTTGTCGGGATGGCCTTCGGAAACGGATTCGGAAGTGAAGAGATAGTCGTTTGCCACGTTGCGGACTCCTGTTGTGTGGTTACGGTTGAGTTTCACGTAGCCAGCTTCGGGAGCCTGAAGCGGCGACGCTTTAGCGGATTACCTGACCGTTGGGCGCGGATATCGCATGGAAACCCATGGATCGCACCTGCCGGCTTCGCCCCGCAAGTTGTCTATTAACTCGGCGAAGCCCTTATTATAGCGACTTCCCATAATTGTCACAGAGTGTCCACGAGTGCGGCATCACGTCCATTTCTCCGCTGTCCCGAATTCGCCGCCTCCGGCCACGTGCGCCGCCGCGCGCCTGGAGGCGGCATGCTGAGCCGCTACGGCGCGAAGCTCGCGATCGGGCTGCTCAAACTCTTTGCGCTGCTGCCGTATGGTTTCGTCGCCCGTCTCGGCGACGGCCTCGGCTGGCTGCTCTATCAGCTCCCGAGCCGCCGCAAGCGCATCGTCCACACTAACCTCAAGCTGTGTTTCCCCGACTGGAGCGACGAGCGCCGCGAGGATGTCGCGCAGAAGCATTTCCGTCATGCGATCCGCAGCTATCTCGAACGCAGCGTGCAGTGGTTTGGCTCGGCGAAGAAGCTCGAAAAGCTGATCCAGCTCGATAGCGCAATCGATCTGACGGACCCGGATCTGCCGCCCACGCTGTTTCTCGGCTTTCACTTCGTCGGTATCGAGGCCGGCTCGATCTTCCTGAACTATTCGCTCAGGCGCCAATGCGGCTCGCTCTATCAGCCGATGTCGAACCAGGAACTCGAGGCGGTCGCCAAGGCGGCGCGCGCGCGTTTCGGCGCGGACATGGCGAGCCGCGCCGACAGCGCGCGCATCGTGCTGCGCTGGCTGCGCGAGCGCAAGCCGGTCATGCTCGGCGCGGACATGGACTACGGCGCGCGCAATTCGACGTTCGTGCCGTTCTTCGGCGTGCCGACCTGCACGCTGACCGCGGTCGGCCGTCTCGCGAAGGTGGGGCACGCGCAGGTCGTGCCGTTCATCGGCGAGGTGCTGCCGAACTACAAGGGTTATCGGCTCAAGGTGTTCAAGCCCTGGGAGAACTACCCGAGCGGCGACGACGACATCGACGCGCGCCGCATGAACGAATTTCTGGAAGAGCAGATTCCGCTGATCCCCGAGCAGTATTACTGGGTGCACAAGCGGTTCAAGACGCGGCCGCCGGGGGTGCCGGGGGTGTATTGAGGGGTGGGGGGCGGATGGGCGAGTGATATCGCAGATTTGCAAGCGAACCCAGATATCCAGACGAAAAGCCGGCTTGTAAAGGCCGGCTTTTCGTTTCACGGCCGGGCATTGCCTCACTCATCGCACAGGTGCCGTCCCGCCCGCTCCCGCCAGCCGAATCGGCTTGACGCACCAATGCAGTTCGCAACGATCCGCAACACTCCGGCAAGTTGATCCCGCCCGGCATAGTTCGCCTATCCGCAGCACGCCTAGCCTTGCCTGGAACACCATCAGCAAATTCGACGACTCACGGTTCGGGAAGACGCGCGGACAATTTTTCGACAATAAATGGACCACTCAAGTGCTAGGGTGGTTCTCTTCATAGGCCATTTAACAACTCGCTAACCAGAAAAATATGCGCATCAACTGCACGTTCCGTCTTAATGGAAAAACGATGTCGACGTTGTCTTGCGCGGGTGTAGGAAACTTCTCGGCCTTTTCAGGCGATAAGGCCGGCAAGGACAATCCCGCTTATATCGCATTCCCAACGTCGGGCCGCTGCCGCCCGGCCGCTATTACATAGTTGATCGTGGATCGGGCGGCATCTTCACACATCTTCGCGATTTCTTTCTGCAGCATCTATACGGAACTGACCGAAGCAAATGGTTCGGACTCTATAAAGACGATGGAGAGATCGATGACAGGACATTCGTAAACGGCATTGCAAGGGGCAACTTTCGACTGCATCCCCGAGGCCCTCAAAATTTGAGCGAAGGCTGCATTACTCTGGACGATCCAGTCGGCTTCGAGCGACTTCGCGCGCGGCTGCTGGCAACATCGCGGATCGCCGTACCCGGTGGCAAGGGCTTCGCCTATGGAACCGTTGACGTTCAATGACAACTGTCTTTAAGGTTTGTCTCTATACCGCCTTAACGCTTGCCCTCACATCAGGCTTTATGTGGTGCTTCGGGCATATCCAGTTTTCCGACTGGGCAACCGATGCGCTGGTGCAATTCGGTTCATTCTTTCGCGTCTATGGCGACGAGAATCTGGAAGACCTCTATCTTGATGTAACGTTCCTGATTTCCCTCGCATTCGCAATATCGATCGTATTGGCAGCGCATCGGCTCCGCGGCAAACATAAGCGCCGAGGGTAGCTCACAAACCCACATTCTTCCCGGACGGCGCTTCACGCGCCGTTCTGCGTTGCTCTGAACGAAGCAGCTGATGTCCCTGGCAACGCGCGCTTTCTTTCGTTTGCCAATCACGCGTCCGCGACTGCCGTGGGCGAAGCCGACTCTATTTCAAACGAGTCGAATTCAACAAGCGGCCCCGCACCTAGCGTGGCCGAAAAAACATCTATCGGCTTTGGTTGGTAGGTGTTTTTTCAAAGCAGGATCTCTCGCGTAATTCGAGCGCCCGATTGCTGCGGGGAGTACTTTCGCCACTGGCGACCTGTTCAACATCGCCGCCCGGCGACGCATCCCCGAGCGATGTCGATACCGGCGCCATGAGCACTGCGTGTATCATCCACTATTGGTCTGACACGGCTCGAACGCATCGACGGCGAGGCCGTCAGTCCGTCCCGGATTCCGGCTTCGCTCGAACCCACGAAGCCCTCTGCAGCAACGGATACACGGAAAACGTGAAGCTTAAATTCACCAAAATGCATGGCGCGGGCAACGACTTCGTCGTGCTCGACGGCTACACCCAGCCGGTCAACCTCACCACGGCGCAGGTGCGTGCGCTCGCGAACCGCCATTTCGGCGTCGGCGCCGACCAGTTGCTGCTGGTGGAGAAGCCGACCGTCGAAGGCGTCGATTTCAGATACCGCATCTTCAATTGCGACGGCGGCGAGGTCGAGCACTGCGGCAACGGCGCGCGCTGTTTCGTCAAGTTCGTGCGCGACCGCGGCCTCACCGACGAGCGCAGCGTGCGCGTGCAGGTTCAGAAAGGCACGCTCACGCTGACGATGCAGGACAACGGCGAGGTGATCGTCGACATGGGCGCGCCCGTATTCGATCCCGCGCTCGTGCCGTTCGCAGCCAAGGGTCTGCAAGGCCGCCGCGAAGGCGCGGACACGCTCTGGCCGCTCGACGTGAACGGCACGACACGCTGGATTTCGGTCGTCTCGATGGGCAATCCGCATGCGGTGCAGATCGTCGACGATGCCGAAGCGTTCCCCGTGCTCGTCGAAGGTCCGGTGATCGAGCGGCACGCCCGCTTCCCGCAGCGCGTGAACGCGGGTTTCATGCAGATCGTCAGCCGCAGCGAGATCCGCCTGCGCGTCTACGAGCGCGGCGCGGGCGAAACGCTCGCGTGCGGCACGGGCGCGTGCGCGGCCGTCGCGGCCGGTATCCGGCGCGGGCTGCTCGACTCGCCGGTGCTCGTGCATACGCACGGCGGCGATCTGACGATCACGTGGGACGGCGCGCAGGAAGGCGCGCCGTTGCTGATGGCCGGCCCCGCGGCGACCGTCTTCGAAGGCGAGATCGAATTGGCCGACGAGCTGGCCGACGAATTGGCCAATACGCTCGCCGCCGACCTCGCCCACGAACCGTCCGCCGCACCGTCCGCCACGTCGCAAAACGATTCGCAGCACGATTCATCCGGCACACGAACCACCGTTGCGCCGGCTGCCTGAACTCATTGACCGGCGCGCCGCCCGCGGCGGCCGTCCCGTCGTCCTTTAGCCGAAACCATGAACGATCGCGAAGTCGCCGAATACCTGCTCGCCAACCCCGAATTCTTCGTCGAACACGCGGAAACGCTCGCGACCATCCGGCTCGCGAATCCGCATGGCAAAGCCGCGGTCTCGCTGCAGGAGCGGCAAATGGAGATGCTGCGCGACAAGAACAAGCATCTCGAACGGCGCCTCGCCGAACTGCTGCGCTACGGTCACGAAAACGACAGCATCGCGTCGAAGTTCAACCGCTGGACCATCCGCGTGATGGCGGAGCGCGATCCGTACGCACTGCCGCGCACGATCGCCAACGGTCTGCGCGACATCTTCGACGTGCCGCAAGCGGCGCTGCGCGTGTGGGACATCGCCGAGCCGTACGGGCAAGCCGATTTCGCGCGCCACGTCAGCGAGGAAGTGCGCATTTTCGCGAGCAGCCTGACGACGCCGTACTGCGGCGCGAACACCGGCTTCGAGGCCGCGCAATGGCTCGTGCCGGCGGCGAACGGCGCCGCGAGTGGCGCGAACGGAGCAACCGGCGCGGCCGACGAAAACGGCGCCATACCCGATGAAGCGGCCCACACGACCGAATCGGTCGCCCTGCTCGCGTTACGCGACCCCGAAAGCGCCGAGACTGCCCCCACGTTCGGCCTGCTCGTGATGGGTTCGGCCGACGCGCGCCGTTTCCACGACGGCATGGCGACCGATTTCCTCACGCAGATCGGCGCGCTCGCGAGCGCCGCGCTGAGCCGGCTGCTGCCGCGCTGATTCCGCGCCGCTCGCGCACTCGCCGCCGCAACCCACCGTGACCGCCGCCGACCCGATCGCCGCCTACCTGTCGCATCTCGAGCACGAGCGGCGGCTCTCGGCGCATACGCTGCGCGGCTACACGCACGAACTCGAGGAACTGAAGCGGCTCGCCAACGGCCGGCCGCTCGAAAGCCTCACGGCGGTCGACATTCGCGGCGCCGTCGCGCGCGCACACGCGGGCGGCCTGACGGCGCGCTCGATCGGTCACCGGCTGTCGGCATGGCGCGCGTTTTATCGCTGGCTCGCCGGCCGCGTCGATCTGCCGGCCAATCCGGTCGCGGCCGTGCGCGCGCCGAAGCAGGCCAAAACGCTACCGAAGGCTCTGTCCGTCGACGACACCGCGCGTCTGATGGACAACCCGCCGGCCGACTCGCCCGAGGGCCTGCGCGATCACGCGATACTCGAACTGTTCTACTCGTCCGGCCTGCGGCTCGCCGAACTGGTCGGCCTCGACGTCCGTTTCGCCGACACCGAAGGCTACCGCTCCGCCGGCTGGCTCAAGCTCGATTCGGCCGAAGTCGAAGTGCTCGGCAAGGGCAACCGGCGCCGCGTCGTGCCGGTCGGCGGCAAGGCGGTGGCGGCGCTGAACGCATGGCTCGCGGTGCGCGGGCAGATGGTGAAGCACGATCCGCATCCGCTCTTTCTGTCGGCACGCGGCAACCGACTCTCGCCGAACGTCGTGCGCGAGCGCGTGAAGCGCGCGGCGCTCGCGGCCGGCATTCCCGCCAACGTGCATCCGCACGTGCTGCGGCATTCGTTCGCGACGCACGTATTGCAGTCGAGCGGCGATCTGCGCGCGGTGCAGGAACTGCTCGGCCACGCGAGCATCACCGCAACGCAGGTTTATACGGGGCTCGATTTCCAGCATCTCGCCCACGTCTACGACAGCGCGCATCCGCGCGCCAGAAAACGTAACTGATCACGCAACTGACCACGCAACGGATCGCGCCACCGACAACACGACCGCCGCCGCCCGCCACGGCACGCGGCCCTCCCCCCCGCTTCATGCGCCGCGCCGGGCCTGCCCCGCGGCCCCTTGTTCCCGCTGACATCCGATGAATACCGTTACGCTCAAACCGTCGAAAGAAAAATCGCTGCTGCGCCGCCACCCGTGGGTCTATGCCAACGCGATCGATCACGTCGACGGCCACCCCGAGCCGGGTGCGACCGTGCTCGTGCGTGCGCGCGACGGCCGCTTTCTCGCACGCGCCGCGTACAGCCCGCACTCGCAGATCCGCGCGCGCGTCTGGAGCTTCGACGAAGCCGAGCCGATCGATCACGCGTTCTTCAAGCGCCGCGTGCAGCGCGCGCTCGCGCATCGTCGCGCGATGGTGCGCGACACCGGCGCGGTGCGGCTGATTTTCGGCGAAGCGGACGGCCTGCCCGGTCTGATCGTCGATCACTACGTCGCCGAGGATGCGGGCCAGCGCAGCCAGCTCGTCTGCCAGTTCATGGCGGCGGGCGTCGAGGCGTGGAAAGAGGCGATCGTCGCGGCGCTGGTCGGCGCGACCGGCTGCCCGAACGTCTACGAACGCTCGGACGTCTCGATCCGCCAGAAGGAAGGGCTCGAACAGATCACCGGCGTGCTCGCGGGCGAACCGCCGTCGGACCGGCTGATCGCGAGCGAAAACGGCGTGCGCTATCACGTCGACGTGCGCAACGGCCATAAGACCGGCTTCTACGTCGATCAGCGCGACAACCGCCTGCTCGTGCAGCAGCTCGCGCAGGATCGCGACGTGCTGAACTGCTTCTGCTACACCGGCGGCTTTTCGCTCGCGGCATTGAAGGGGGGAGCCAAGCGCGTGGTGTCGGTCGATTCGTCGGGCGAAGCGCTGGCGCTCGCGCAGCAGAACGTCGCCGCCAACGGCTTCGACGCGGCACGCGCCACATGGCTCGACGCCGACGCGTTCAAGACGCTGCGTCGCCTCTATGACGAAGGCGAGCGCTTCGATCTGATCGTGCTCGATCCGCCGAAATTCGCGCCGTCGCGCGAGCACGTGGATCGCGCCTCGCGCGCCTACAAGGACATCAACCTGACCGGCCTGAAGCTGCTGCGCCCGGGCGGCCTGCTGTTCACCTACTCGTGCTCCGGCGCGATCGACCCCGAGCTGTTCCAGAAGATCGTCTCCGGCGCGGCCGCCGACGCCCGCGTCGACGCGCGCATTCTCAAGCGGCTCGGCGCGGGCGTCGACCATCCGCTGCTCACGGCCTTCCCCGAGGGCGAATACCTGAAGGGTCTGCTGTTGCAAATCGCCTGATCGCCCCTATTTACGGGCGGATTGCAGGCGCCGGCGGCAGCATCGGCGCGGGTTGGCCGTCGTGGGCGCAAACGGCCCCGACCTGCGCCCGCCCGGCAAATATGTTTCAATAACCGGCCAGACGGGCTGCGCGCCATGCGGCCGCCGCGCCCGGCCCACGCATCCGGCTAGCTCAGGCTAGCGTTCGAGTACGCACCGTTTTACGACTTACAGGCGACCTACATGATCCCCGTCACCATCCTGACCGGCTTTCTCGGCAGCGGCAAAACCACTCTGCTCAAGCGCATCCTGAACGAAAAGCACGGCATGAAGATCGCCGTCATCGAGAACGAGTTCGGCGAAGAGAACATCGACAACGACATCCTCGTGCAGGACAGCAACGAGCAGATCATCCAGATGAGCAACGGCTGCATCTGCTGCACGATTCGCGGCGACCTCTCGCGCGTGCTGGGCGATCTGGCCGCGAAGAAGCAGTCCGGCGAAGTGGACTTCGACCGCGTCGTGATCGAAACCACCGGCCTCGCGAATCCGGGCCCGGTCGCGCAAACCTTCTTCATGGACGACCAGATCGCGGGCGAATTCCTGCTCGACGCGATCATCACGCTGGTCGACGCGAAGCACGCGAACCATCAGCTCGACGAACACGAAGTGGTGCAGCGCCAGGTCGGTTTCGCCGACCGCCTGTTCGTCACGAAGGCCGATCTCGTCGACGAACAGCACGTGGCCGATCTGCGCCACCGTCTGCTGCACATGAACCCGAAGGCGGCGATCAAGGTCGTCAATTTCGGCGAGGCGGACATCAAGGAAATCTTCGATCTGCGCGGCTTCAACCTCAATTCGAAGCTCGAAATCGATCCGGACTTCCTCACCGAAGACGAGCACGCGCACAGCCACGCGCATGCGCACGACGAGCACGGCCACACGCACGCCGACCACGCGAACTGCGATCACGAGCACGGCCATTGCGACCACGAAGGCCACGATCACGGGCATCACCACCACGCGCACCACGACGACAAGATCAAGTCGTTCGTGTACCGCAGCGACCGCCCGTTCGATGCGAACAAGCTCGAAGACTTCCTCGGCGGCATCCTGCAGATCTACGGCGAGCATCTGCTGCGCTACAAGGGCGTGCTGTATATGAAGGGCGTCGATCGCAAGGTCGTGTTCCAGGGCGTGCACCAGATGATGGGCAGCGACCTCGCCGCGAAATGGCAGCCCGCCGAGAAGAAGACCAACAAGATGGTGTTCATCGGCATCGAACTGCCGCGCGACCTCATCACCGACGGGCTCGACGCCTGTCTCGCCTGAGCGGCCGCCCCGCTCCCTGGCGGGCCCGGGAAGGTACATGGCCTGCCGCGCGCGCCGTGCGGCAGGCAGTGCGTGTCATGGCCACGGTGTGCCGGGGCGCTCGCCGCGCACCGCGGCACCGGGCCGCAATCCTCTGCTAAAAGCACGGCTCGGCGGTGCCCAAGCCAGTCGAAAGCCAATAGTATGAAAAGCGCGTGAAAACCCTGTTGTATCAAACAGCGCACGACCATCGCTTTTTGGCCTTGTGCGCGTTATATTTTCAGGATATCAATGCGCCACAGACAGATTTCCGCCAGTTGCGGTGCCGTATTGTGATTCAGTTACAATACGGGCCCACTGGAGAATGACAACGAATTGCCCGGTCGCGCGTATCCCGCGGCGGGCCTGAAATGGCGCCGGAAAATCTTGTCCGGAGACACGCCGAAAACGTCGGCGAGCATGGCCCGAAAGGGCACGCGCTTGCCGGCAAGCGATGCCTCGGGAGCATGTGAGAATCGGTTTCCAGAGGAGTTCGGCCCCGCAGCGGCGTAGCTAGCAACGCCCGGCGCGTGGTCGCGAGGCGCTTCGGCGTCACGACAGCCCAACGTTCGTGGCCACCCGGCGCTGTGCGTCCGCGCAATGCCTGTGCGGGCAATACGAGAGTGCGGGCACTATGTAAGAGTTTTGCCCCACATTGAAGAAGTAAGCCAGATGACGACGAAACGACTCTTGACCGAAGCCGAAATCCTGAAGATGAGCGACAAGGATTACATGAATGAGGATCAGCTCGCCTTCTTCAAGAACAGGCTCGAACAGTTGCAGGCGGACATTCTCCGCAATGCCGGCCAGACGACCGAAAATCTGCGCGAAACGGTCATCGTGCCGGACCCGGCCGACCGCGCGACGATCGAGGAAGAGCATGCGCTCGAACTGCGCACGCGCGACCGCGAGCGCAAGCTGCTGAAGAAGGTGCAGCAATCGATCGCGCGCATCGAGGCGGGCGATTACGGCTGGTGCGAAGAAACCGGCGAGCCGATCGGCATTCCGCGTCTGCTCGCGCGGCCCACGGCCACGCTGTCGCTCGAAGCCCAGGAGCGCCGCGAACTGCGCCAGAAGCTGTTCGGCGACTGAACGCCAGTGGCGCGGGCTGCGGCCGCGCGCCCCACAACGCTGCTTCGTCGAGAGGCGCACGGTAAGCCGTGCGCCTTTTCTTTTGGTGTCGTCTTTTTTGTCGTCCATTCGGTGCGGTCCTTCCGGTGCCACCACCTTCCCGCCGCGAGCCGCCGCCGTGCCCGGCCCGCCGTTCGCGCCCCCCTCGCGCCACGCTTCCTGTTTTTCGTCCTATGCCTTTTGGCCGATCTTGATATGGGCGCGCACGCCCTAAAATAGACCGGACATGCGCTCACGAGCGCGCCGGCCGGCGCGCCGTCCGCTGACAGGATTCATGCGGTAGCGCGCCGCGCTATCGCGTCCTACCCGTTTTGCAAAGAGGAACGCATATGGAGCAATTTCACGGCACGACGATCGTTTCCGTGCGCCGCGGCAACAAGGTCGCGCTCGGCGGCGACGGCCAGGTGACCCTCGGCAACATCGTCATGAAAGGCGGCGCGAAGAAGGTCCGGCGCATCTACAACGGCAAGGTGCTGGTCGGCTTCGCCGGCGGCACGGCCGACGCCTTCTCGCTGCTCGATCGCTTCGAAGCGAAGCTGGAAAAGCATCAGGGCAATCTCACGCGCGCGGCCGTCGAGCTGGCCAAAGACTGGCGCACCGACCGCATGCTGCGCCGCCTCGAAGCCATGCTGATTACCGCGGACGCCACCACCACGCTCGTCATCACCGGCAATGGCGACGTGCTCGACCCCGAAGGCGGCATCTGCGCGATCGGCTCGGGCGGCGCGTATGCGCAGGCAGCCGCGAAGGCGCTCGCCGACAACACCGAACTCTCGCCGCGCGACATCGTGGAAAAGTCGCTCGAAATCGCCGGCGACATGTGCATCTACACGAACCACAACCGCGTCATTGAGACAATCGAGTAAGGACCCACGATGAGCACCATGACCCCTGCCGAGATCGTCTCCGAACTCGACAAACACATCATCGGCCAAGGCCGCGCGAAAAAAGCCGTGGCTGTCGCGCTGCGCAACCGCTGGCGCCGTCAGCAGGTCGAAGAGCCGCTGCGCCAGGAAATCACGCCGAAGAACATCCTGATGATCGGACCGACCGGCGTCGGCAAGACCGAAATCGCGCGGCGCCTCGCCAAGCTCGCCGACGCGCCGTTCATCAAGATCGAAGCGACCAAGTTCACCGAAGTCGGCTACGTGGGCCGCGACGTCGACAGCATCGTGCGCGACCTGATCGAAATCTCGGTCAAGCAGACCCGCGAAACCGAAATGCGCAAGGTGCGCACCAAGGCCGGCGACCTCGCCGAAGACCGCATTCTCGACATCCTGCTGCCGAGCGCGCGCGCGGTCGGCTTCGGCTCGGGTTCGGGCGCGACCGACACCGCCGACGAGGGCGGCGCCACGCGTCAGACGTTCCGCAAGCGCCTGCGCGAAGGCACGCTCGACGACAAGGAAATCGAGCTCGACGTCGAGCAGCCGCAGGTCGGCATGGACATCATGGGGCCGCCGGGCATGGAAGACATGACCGAGCAGATCCGCTCGATGTTCGCCAACATCGGCGGCGGCAAGAAGACGCGCCGCAAGATGAAGGTCAAGGAAGCGCTAAAGGTGCTCACCGACGAAGAAGCCGGCAAGATGCTGAACGACGAGGAAGTGAAGACCAAGGCGGTGCAGAACGTCGAGCAGAACGGCATCGTGTTTCTCGACGAGATCGACAAGATCGCGTCGCGCAACGAAGGCAGCGGCGGCGAGGTGTCGCGTCAGGGCGTGCAGCGCGATCTGCTGCCGCTCGTCGAAGGCACGACGATCAACACCAAGTACGGCATGGTGAAGACCGATCACATCCTGTTCATTGCGAGCGGCGCGTTCCATCTCGCCAAACCGAGCGATCTGATCCCCGAGCTGCAAGGGCGCTTCCCGATTCGCGTCGAACTCGATTCGCTGTCGGTCAACGACTTCGAGTCGATTCTCGTCTCGACGGATGCGAGCCTCGTCAAGCAATACCAGGCACTGCTCGCCACCGAAGACGTGCACCTCGAATTCGCCGACGACGGCATTCGCCGTCTCGCCGAAATCGCGTACTCGGTGAACGAAAAGACCGAGAACATCGGCGCGCGGCGTCTCTATACGGTCATCGAAAAACTGCTCGAAGAAGTGTCGTTCTCGGCCGGCAATCATTCGGGCCGCACGGTGCAGATCGACGCGGCGTATGTCGATCGCGCGCTGAACGAAGTCGCGGAAGACGAAGATCTGTCCCGCTACGTGCTGTGATCGCGTAATCGCGCTCGAAGCCGATGCATGAAAAAACGGGCGGCCTTCAACAAGGCAGCCCGTTTTGTTTTATGCCGCTCACCATCACTACGTGGTCGCAGCGCCTCGAACCGCGCGCGCCACGCCGAGCGCGCGCGCCTCGCCCTACCGTACCGCCTACTGCCTGACCGGCCGCTTCGCGAGCTTGCGCTGCAAAGTCCGCCGATGCATGTTCAAAGCACGCGCCGTAGCCGAAATATTGCCGCCGTTTTCCGCGAGCACGCGCTGGATATGCTCCCATTCGAGCCGCGCAACCGACAGCGGCTGTGGATTCTCGATCGCTTCTTCGGCCTGCACCGCGCTCGCCTCGCTTTGCAGCGCCGACAGAATCGTCTCGACATTCGCGGGCTTCGCGAGGTAGTTGTCCGCGCCGTCCTTCACGGCCTGCACCGCGGTCGCGATGCTTGCATAGCCGGTCAGCACGAGCATGCGCGCATCGGGTTGCAGATCGCGCAAGGGCGCCACGAGCGTGAGACCGGAATCGTCGCCGAGATGCAGGTCGACCGTGATCTCGCTGAACTTCTGCTGATTCGCCAGCCTGATCGCTTCGTCCGCGTTGTGCGCTTCGCTCACGGTGTAGCCGCGCCGCGTCAAACCGCGCGCAAGGATGCCGGAGAACACTTCGTCGTCGTCGATCACCAGAAAATTCTTTTCGCTCATGCCTGTTTCTCCCTATTGGATGGCGCGGCGCCTCGTGGGCTCGCGCCGGAAAATTTGCGCCCGGCCAGCGGCAGCCGCAGCACCGCGCGCGTGCCGCGCGGTTTGGCCGCCTTGACATCGGTCAGCTCGATCGAGCCCCGCAGACGCGCCGCCGCCGAGAAGGCCAGGTACAGCCCCACACCGTGTCCGCCTTGCGTGCTCTCCACCGGCATCGCGCCGAGCGAGCCGCGCAACGCGGCCGGAATGCCCGGGCCCGCGTCGCACACGTCGAACTCGATCTGATCGCCGCGCGCCGCGAGCGCGCAGGACAGCGTGACGTGATCGCGGCTCGCGCGCGCGGCGTTATCGAGCAGGATCGTCAGGATCTGGCCAACGGCGACCGTATCGTCGATGCTCACGTCCGCGGGCGGAGCGCCGATCCGCTCGAACCTCACGTGCGGATGACGCAGGCGCCACTGCTCGGCAAACGATTCGAGCCATTCGCCGACCGGCTGGCGGTTCGTCGTGGTCGTTGCGCGGCTGCGCAGGCGCGCGAGCGCGGACGTGCAGAGCGTCATCTGCTGCTCGAGCAGTTCAAGATCGGCGCTGTAGGGCGCGAGTCCCGCGTCGGTGCGCGCCGCGTCGCGCAATTCTTCGGACAACATGGCGATTGTAGACAGAGGCGTGCCGATTTCGTGAGCCACGGTAGCCGCCTGCACGCCGAGCGCGACCGCGCGTTCGTCGTGAAGCAAGCGCTGCTGCGCTTCTCCGAGCGCTGCGTCACGTAGCCGCAGCGCGCGCGACATGCGCGCGACGAACCATGCGATCAGCCCGACGCTCACCATGAAGTTGACCCACATGCCGGCGCGGTAGTACTCGAACAGGTTCGCGGGATTGTCGAGATTGAGCGGCACGGAATCGAAACCGAGCACCGCATAGCAGGCGACCGCGAATGCCGCGAGCCAGGCCATCAGACGCCAGGGCAGCACGGCCGCGGCGATCGCGAGCGAAGGGAGATAGAGCGAAACGAACGGATTAGTCGTGCCGCCCGAGAGAAACAGCAGCGCGGACAGCGCGCCGAGATCGACCCATATTTGCCCGAACAGCTCCATGTTGGACTCGGGCCGCTGCTGCGCAACGCGCCACCACGTGAGCGCGTTGAACAGAACTTCGAGCGTGATGACGAGCAGCATCGCCGGCAACGGCAGATTCACGCCGATGAAGATCTGCACGAACGCGATAGTCACCAGCTGACCGATGATCGCGAGGCTGCGCAGCCAGAACAGATGACCGAGATTGACCCGGCCGGTGTTGGTGATTCGGTGCATCATCGGCGTTGCTCGGTCCCGGACTCTCCTTGCCTCGCGCGCGCGATCTCCGCGACCAGACATTCCGGGCACAGACAGCGGCTCGCCGGATCGAGCCGTTCGGCCGGCAGCGGTTGCAACTCGCGGCACCAGCAATCGAACGGCTGCGCATGCATGCCGCAGTCGAATGCGCTACCGCAGCGCGAACAGCGCGCGCTGTGCCCGGAAAGGACGGAAGAAGATGCGTTCATTGCAGACCGGAAGAGGATTGCGGAAGGACGCCCCCAAAGGCATCGCTCGGGAAATGATGCCACGATCGGCAGCGCCGGTGCATCGGCCATCCGGCTGATTCACAGCCGTCATGCAGGCGCGTTAAGCTTGCTCCTCGCTTCGTCCGCGAAAGTGGTCCTGGTGCGGTACGCCAATCGCGCCCTGCCCGTCGCTCGCGCCGTTGCGGAAAACCCTGTTGCAGCGCGCCAGTCCTGTACAATTCGCGCTGTTTTAACTGTTTCCTGCCCGAGCCTGCCGCCATGTCCGAGCTTCCCGACCTCTCGCAGATTGCGCCCACCCTGAAGGCCGAAATTCTGGCCGAGGCGCTGCCCTACATCCGCCAGTACCACGGCAAGACCGTGGTCATCAAATACGGCGGCAACGCCATGACCGAGGAACGCCTGAAGCAGGGCTTCGCGCGCGACGTGATTCTGCTGAAGCTGGTCGGCATCAATCCGGTCATCGTGCACGGCGGCGGTCCGCAAATCGACCAGGCACTGAAGAAAATCGGCA
Source organism: Paraburkholderia sp. Ac-20342 (assembly GCF_017104985.1). Lineage (NCBI taxonomy): Bacteria > Pseudomonadati > Pseudomonadota > Betaproteobacteria > Burkholderiales > Burkholderiaceae > Paraburkholderia > Paraburkholderia sp. Ac-20342. Next base: position 106,779 of record NZ_JAAGPQ010000017.1, read on the forward strand.
AACAAGGCACGTTCATCCAGGGCATGCGCGTCACCGACGAAGAGACGATGGAAGTCGTCGAATGGGTGCTCGGCGGCGAGGTGCAGCAGGACATCGTGATGCTGATCAACCACTTCGGCGGCCACGCGGTCGGCCTGACCGGCAAGGACGGCGGCCTGATCCACGCGCGCAAGATGCTGATGCCGGATCGCGACAATCCGGGCCAGTACGTGGACATCGGCCAGGTGGGCGAGGTCGAGTCGATCAACCCGGCCGTGGTGAAGGCATTGCAGGACGACGCGTTCATTCCGGTCATCTCGCCGATCGGCACCGGCGAAGACGGCCTGTCGTACAACATCAACGCGGACCTCGTCGCGGGCAAGCTGGCGGTCGTGCTGAACGCCGAAAAGCTCGTAATGATGACCAACATCCCCGGCGTGATGGACAAGGAAGGCAATCTGCTGACCGATCTGTCGGCGCGCGAAATCGACGGCCTGTTCGAAGACGGTACGATCTCCGGCGGCATGCTGCCGAAAATCTCGTCCGCACTCGACGCGGCGAAGAGCGGCGTGCGCTCGGTGCACATCATCGACGGCCGCATCGAGCATTCGGTGCTGCTGGAAATCCTGACCGAACAGCCGTTCGGCACGATGATCCGCTCGCATTGATTCCGGCGCCGAGCACCGGCCACACGCGGCGCGTGTGCCGGACGGCGCGGCTGGCCGGTTGTGTGGATCGCGCCGGTCATGCCGCAACAGCGGTCGCGGTGGCCGCAACGGCGTTACAGGCGCCCGCGCAAACCATTCGGTTCGTCCCGCCGGCACGACCGGCGGACGGCAACACGAGTAACACCGCCCGCCTCGTGCCGCCACCGTGCTTGCATCCGGGCTCCCCTGCTTCCCCGCGGCAAACCGGCCGGCCGCCTTGGCGGCATGAAGCGCCCATCAGCGCCTGAAGGTCTCCACCATGCGCACCCCCACTTCACGGCGCCGCCGTCCCGACATCGCGGGCGGCAAGCCCGTCTGGCTGTTCGACCTCGACAACACGCTGCACCGCGCATCGCACGCCATTTTCCCGGCGATCAATCACGGGATGACGCAGTACATCATCGACGCGCTGCACGTGGACATCGACGAGGCGAACCGTCTGCGCACCGGCTACACGCAGCGCTACGGCGCCGCGCTGCTCGGCCTCACACGCCACCATCCGCTCGACGCGCACGACTTCCTGAAGGTCGTGCACACCTTCCCCGATCTCGGCTCGATGATCCGCCACGAACGCGGCGTCGCGCGCCTCGTCGCGGCGCTGCCGGGCCGCAAGATCGTGCTGACCAACGCGCCCGAAGCATACGCGCGCGCGGTGCTGGCCGAACTGCGCATCGAACGGCTGTTCGAACGCGTGATCGCGATCGAACACATGCGCGACCGCCGCCAGTGGCGCGCGAAGCCCGATCACGCGATGCTGCGCCGCGCAATGCGCGACGCGCACGTGTCGCTGAAAGACGCGATCCTCGTCGAAGACACGCGCTCGCACCTGAAGAACTACCGGCGGCTCGGCATCCGCACGGTGTGGATCACCGGCCACCTGCCGCGCCGCCCGCACGCGGACGGCGTGCCGACGCGCCTGCCGGGCACCGGCCGGCCGCATTATGTCGATCACAGCATTCGTTCGTTAAAATCGCTACGACTGGGCACCCGCTCGGTTCGATGGAAGGGACGCAAGCCGGGACAGTAGCCACGAAGCCGCCACCACAGCAGCCGGGGGACAGCCATGCAGCCGATCGACAAGCCTCACGAAGCCTTAGCCGAACGCTCCCCCGCGGCGCCCACCACACGTACGCCGCGCCCGAAACCGGGCGAGCGCCGCGTGCATATCCTGCAAACGCTCGCGGGCATGCTCGAAGCGCCGAAGGGCGAGAAGATCACCACGGCGGCGCTCGCCGCCCGGATCGGCGTGTCGGAAGCGGCGCTGTACCGGCACTTCGCGAGCAAGGCGCAAATGTTCGAAGGACTGATCGAGTTCATCGAGCAGACGCTCTTCGGGCTCATCAATCAGATCACCAGCCACGAAAGCAACGGCGTGCTGCAAGCGCGTTCGATCGCGCTGATGCTGCTCAATTTCCCCGCGAAAAATCCCGGCATGACGCGCGTGCTGACCTGCGAGGCGCTGGTCGGCGAACACGAGCGGCTGACCGAGCGCGTGAACCAGATGCTCGAACGCGTCGAGGCCTCGCTGAAGCAGTGCCTGCGGCTCGCGCAAACGGAAGAACTCGCCAGTGCGCACGCTCACGCGGATCAACCCGCCGAGCCGGACGCCACGACACACGCCACGCTGCCCGCCGGCTACGATCCCACGATCCGCGCGAGCCTGCTCCTGAGCTACGTGATCGGCCGCTGGCACCGCTATGTGCGCAGCGGTTTCGCGCGCCCGCCCGCCGAACACGCAGAGGCGCAACTGCTGCTGATTCTTCAGTAGTTCTTTCAGTCGTCCGCGCGGTCTGCCCGCGCCGCTGCCGCGCGGAATTTTCCGCTATACTTTGCGCCTGATGCCGCCGCGGCCCGTCGATGCACAACGGACCGCGCCAAGGCATCCCGAACACGCTGCACCCGGCTTTACCCCTTGCTTCACACCTTTCCACGCGCCGATTTGCTGACTCGATTGCGGGCGCGCGAACCACTGGCCAACGGCCCGCGGTTCACTATAAATGCGGCTAAAGAGGTCGTCAGCTGCGCACACAGCCTTCTCCTCCGTGCATCGCCGACGCCGTTTAGCCGCCCTGTTGACCCAATGGCGGAATGAATGGAATCCATCGGCATCGTCGCTCCCCAAAAAATGCATTTCACCGAGCCGCTGCCATTGCGCAACGGTAGCTCGCTCGCCGGCTACGACCTGATGGTCGAGACCTACGGCACGCTCAATGCCGCGCGCAGCAATGCGGTGCTCGTGTGCCATGCGCTCAACGCATCGCATCACGTGGCGGGCGTCTACGCCGACAATCCGAAAGACGTCGGCTGGTGGGACAACATGGTCGGCCCCGGCAAGCCGCTCGATACCGACAAATTCTTCGTGATCGGCGTGAACAACCTCGGCTCGTGCTTCGGTTCGACCGGGCCGATGAGCCTCGACCCCGCCACCGGCAAGCCGTATGGCGCGACGTTTCCGGTCGTCACGGTGGAAGACTGGGTCAACGCCCAGGCGCGCGTCGCCGACACGTTCGGCATCACGCGCTTTGCCGCCGTGATGGGCGGCAGCCTCGGCGGCATGCAGGCGCTCGCGTGGAGCATGATGTATCCGGAGCGCGTCGCGCATTGCATCGTGGTCGCGTCGACGCCGAAGCTCTCCGCGCAGAACATCGCGTTCAACGAGGTCGCGCGCTCGGCGATCCTGTCGGACCCCGACTTCCACGGCGGCGACTACTACGCGCACGGCGTGAAGCCGAAGCGGGGCTTACGCGTCGCGCGCATGATCGGCCACATCACGTATCTCTCGGACGACGACATGGCCGAGAAATTCGGCCGCTCGCTGCGCCGCGCGGAAGGCGCGCTCGACGACTACAACTTCAACTTCGACGTCGAATTCGAAGTGGAGTCGTATCTGCGCTACCAGGGCGACAAGTTCGCCGACTACTTCGACGCGAACACCTACCTGCTGATCACGCGCGCGCTCGACTACTTCGACCCGGCCAAGGCCTTCGCCGGCGACCTGACCGCCGCGCTCGCGCACACCACGGCGAAGTATCTGATCGCGAGCTTCTCGACCGACTGGCGTTTCGCGCCGGCGCGCTCGCGCGAACTCGTGAAGGCGCTGCTCGACCACAAGCGCACGGTCACCTACGCGGAGATCGACGCGCCGCACGGTCACGACGCCTTCCTGCTCGACGACGCGCGCTATCACAACCTGCTGCGCGCCTATTACGAACGCATTGCCAACGAGGTGAACGCATGAACCAGCGAGCCCTTGATTACCTGGCGTCGCGCCCGGACTTCCGCGCGATCGCCCGCTGGGTCGAGCCGCGCGCGAGCGTGCTCGACCTCGGCTGCGGCGACGGCTCGCTGCTGTCGCTGCTGAACGAGGAACTCGACGTGCAGGGCTACGGCATCGAGATCAACGACGCGGGCGTGCTCGCGGCGACGCAGAACGGCATCAACGTGATCCAGCAGAATCTCGAAGACGGCCTGCGCCTCTTCGAAGACGGCAGCTTCGATTTCGCGATCCTGTCGCAGACGCTGCAAACGATTCATCAGACCGCCGCGATCCTGCGCGAGACCGTGCGCGTCGGCAAGGAATGCATCGTCTCGTTTCCGAATTTCGGCTACTGGGCGCATCGGCTGTCGGTGCTGAACGGGCGCATGCCGGTATCGAAGTCGCTGCCTTATCAATGGCACAACACGCCGAACGTGCGGGTGCTGACCATCAAGGACTTCGAAGCGCTCGCGCCCGAGGTCGGCATCGAAATTCTCGATCGCGTCGTGCTGCACGACGGGCAGGTGGTACGTTGGGGCGTGAACTGGCGTGGTAGTCTTGCGGTCTATCGCGTCACGAAAAGCTAAGCTTAGTTATCCACATGTCGAACCCGCCGCACGAGGCGCCCGCACTTACCGCTCACGAAGAACATCCCGGCTGGCGCGCGTTTTTGAATACGCGCATGCTGATCTGCGTCTTTCTCGGCTTCACATCGGGACTGCCGCTGTTTACGCTCGTCTATCTCGTGCAGGCGTGGCTGCGCTCCGAAGGCGTCAATCTGAAGGAAATCGGCCTCTTTGCGCTGATCCAGTTTCCCTACACATGGAAGTTCGTCTGGGCGCCGCTGATGGACCGCTACGTGCCGCGTCCGCCGGGCTGGCGTCCGGGCAGGCGGCGCGGCTGGATGCTGGTCACGCAGATTCTCGTGGCCGGCGCAATCGCCACGCTCGGCTTCGTGTCACCGCGCGAATCGATCTGGACCGTTGCGGCATTGACCGCGCTGGTCGCGTTCTTCGGCGCGAGCCAGGACATCGTGATCGACGCGTACCGGCGCGAGTTGCTCAGCGACACGCAGCAGGGCCTCGGCAATGCGGTGCACGTCAACGCGTACAAGATCGCGGCGCTCGTGCCCGGCTCGCTCGCGCTGATTCTGTCCGACCATTTGCCGTGGAGCACCGTGTTCATCGTGACGGCCGCGTTCATGCTGCCGGGCGTTCTGATGACGCTGCTGGTGCGCGAGCCCGAGGTGCACGGCAAGCCACCGAAGAATCTGCGCGAGGCGATCGTCGAACCGTTCAGGGAATTCATTCAGCGCGACGGCTGGCGCGGCGCGCTCTTCGTGCTCGGTTTCATCTTTCTGTACAAGCTCGGCGATACGATGGCGACCACGCTGTCCACGTCGTTTTTCCTCGACATCGGTTTTTCGCGCACGCAGATCGGCGTGATCGCGAAGACCACGGCATTCGGCGCGAGTCTCGCGGGCGGTATCGTCGGCGGCATCTGGCTGATGAAAATCGGCATTGGCCGCGGCTTGTGGATTTTCGGTTTGCTGCAGATCGTATCGACGCTCGGCTTCGCATGGCTCGCGCATCTCGGCCCGGCTTCGCCCGGTCTCGCCGCGATTTACGACATCGCGGTCGCAATCAGCCAGGGCACGACGAAGCTGCTCGCGTTCGTCGGCATCGACTGGTCGGTGCAGCTCGATCCGCGCTCGGTCGCGCTCGCGCTCGTCTACGGCTTCGAGACCTTCGCGACCGGCCTGACGATGGCCGCGTTCACTGCCTACATCGCGAGCACCACCGATCCGCGCTACACGGCGACACAGTTCGCGCTGTTCACGAGCCTCGCCTCGGTGCCGCGCACGCTGGCGTCGGCGGCGAGCGGCTACGTCGTCGCGAAGATCGGCTGGTTCGACTACTTCCTCGTGTGCACCGCGCTGGCCGTGCCCGGCATGCTGCTGTTGCTGCGCATCGCGCCGTGGAGAACCCGGCCGTGACAGTCACGCTTATCACACGCATGCGGCGCTTCGCGGCGGCGCGCGCTTTCCCGGTCGAGGCAGGCCGCGCGGCGCGATGCGCGGTATGGCTGCTCGGCTGCGCGGGCATGACGCTGGCGCTGCCGCCGGGCGCATGCGCCGCGGCGGCTGCCGCGCCCGGTAGCAACGCAGGCGCGACGAATACCGAAGCGCCCGCAGCGGCACCGGCCGCCAAATCCGCGCCATCCGCGGCGAGCGAAGAAC
>NZ_JAAGPQ010000193.1:0-2834 GCF_017104985.1 Paraburkholderia sp. Ac-20342
TCGAGCAAGGCGCGCGCGGTCTTCTTCGGCAGGTTGCCCGGCATCTTCTTGTTCATGAAGTGGATCACCTGCTGCGTGACCACCGGCTTGCCGACCGTGGCCGGCGGATGCGCGGTCTGCTTCTTCGTGAACTTCTTCAGCAGCTCGTTGCCGAGGCGCTGTGCCTTGTAGCCGACGCCCATCATCGCGGTGCGCGCGAGGTTGATGGTCTGCGGATTGGTCGCGTTCAGGAAGAACATGCCCGCCGCGTTGCCCGGGTTGAACTTCTTCTTGCCCATCTTGCGCAGCAGGTTGCGCATGTTCATCGTCACGTCGCCGAAGTCGATCTTCACCGGGCACGGCGTCACGCATTTGTGGCACACGGTGCAGTGATCGGCGACGTCGTTGAACTCGTCCCAGTGCTTGATCGACACGCCGCGGCGCGTCTGCTCCTCGTACAGGAACGCCTCGACCAGCAGCGACGTGGCGAGAATCTTGTTGCGCGGGCTGTACAGCAGGTTCGCGCGCGGCACGTGCGTGGCGCACACCGGCTTGCACTTGCCGCAGCGCAGGCAGTCCTTGATCGACTCGGAAATCGCACCGATATCGGACTGCTGCATGATGAGCGACTCGTAGCCCATCAGGCCGAAGCTCGGCGTGTAGGCATTGCGCAGGTCGGCGCCTTCGAGCAGCTTGCCCGCGTTGAAGCGGCCGTGCGGATCGACGCGCTGCTTGTACTTGCGGAATTCGCCGATCTCGTCGTCGGTCAGGAATTCGAGCTTCGTGATGCCGATGCCGTGCTCGCCCGAGATCACGCCGTCGAGCGAACGCGCGAGCGTCATGATGCGCGCGACCGCCGCATGCGCGTCCTGCAGCATCTCGTAGTTGTCGGAGTTGACCGGCAGGTTCGTATGCACGTTGCCGTCGCCCGCGTGCATGTGCAGCGCGACGAACACGCGGCCGCGCAGCACCCGCTTGTGGATCGTCTGGGCTTCCTCGAGGATCGGCTTGAACTCGCCGCCATTGAAGATCTGCCGCAGTTCAGCGCGGATTTCCTGCTTCCACGACACGCGGATCGTGCGGTCCTGCGCGAGATGGAACACCGTCGCGTCGGGCTGCGCGTCGACGCGGTCGGCGAACTTCCCGGCGAGCGCTTCGTAGCCAAGGCCGACCAGGTAGTGCTGCGCCTCGCGCAGCGACAGATCGAGCCTGTCGCGCAGGAATTCCCAGCGCGTGCGCACGCGCACGAGCAGATCGAGCGCCTGCTGCACGCGGTCTTCGAGCAGCTCGGCGCTCGGAATTTCGTTGGCGTCGTCGCTCTTGCCGAGCGGCAGCTTGCCGGCCTTGAAGAACGCTTCGAGCGCGTCGACCAGTTGCAGCTTGTTCCTGATCGACAGCTCGATGTTGATGCGCTCGATGCCGTCCGTGTACTCGCCCATGCGGTCGAGCGGAATCACCACGTCTTCGTTGATCTTGAACGCGTTCGTGTGCTTCGCGATCGCGGCGGTGCGGCTACGGTCGAGCCAGAAGCGCTTGCGTGCCTCGGCGCTCACGGCGACGAAACCTTCGCCGCTCTTGCCGTTGGCCATGCGCACGACTTCCGAGGTCGCCTGCGCGACCGCGTCCGCATCGTTACCGACGATGTCGCCGATCAGCACCATCTTCGGAAACGCGTTGCGCTTGCTCTTGGTCGCATAGCCGACCGCACGCAGATAGCGCTCGTCGAGATGCTCGAGGCCCGCGAGAATCGCGCCGCCCTGGCGCGACGTCTCGAACATGTAGTCCTTGATTTCGACGATGCTCGGAATCGCCTCGCGCGCCTGGCCGAAAAATTCCAGACACACCGTGCGCGTATGCGCGGGCATCTTGTGCAGCACCCAGCGCGCGGACGTGATGAGCCCGTCGCAGCCTTCCTTCTGGATGCCGGGCAGGCCGGCGAGGAATTTGTCGGTGACGTCCTTGCCGAGGCCTTCCTTGCGGAACACGCGGCCCCTGATGTCGAGTGCTTCGGTGCGCAACAGCTTCTCGCCCGGCGCGTAGTTGCCGTCGAACCACTTCAGCTCGAAACGCGCGACTTCGACGTCGTGAATCTTGCCGAGGTTGTGTTCGAGACGCGTGACTTCGAGCCAGTTGCCGTCCGGGTCGACCATGCGCCACCAGGCGAGGTTGTCGAGCGCCGTGCCCCACAGCACCGCCTTCTTGCCGCCCGCGTTCATCGCGATGTTGCCGCCGATGCAGGATGCGTCGAGCGAGGTCGGATCGACCGCGAACACGAAGCCGGCGTGCTCGGCCGCCTCGGTCACGCGGCGCGTGACGACGCCCGCGCCCGAGAAGATCGTCGCGACCTTGCGATCGACGCCAGGCAGGTCGGTCATCTCGACCGGGCCGAGCTGTTCGAGCTTTTCGGTGTTGAGGACGGCCGAGAACGGCGTGAGCGGCACCGCGCCGCCCGTGTAGCCGGTGCCGCCGCCGCGCGGAATCACGGTCAGGCCGAGTTCGAAGCAGGCCTTGATCATGCCGGCGATCTCGGCTTCGGAGTCCGGCGTCAGCACGACGAACGGGTATTCGACGCGCCAGTCGGTCGCGTCGGTTACGTGCGCGACGCGCGACAGGCCGTCGAACTTGATGTTGTCTTTCTGCGTGACCTTGCCGAGCACGCGCGTGGCGCGGCGGCGCAGGTCGTAGGTCTGCTGGAATTCGCTGGCGAACTGGTCGATCGCGCGGCGCGCGGCCTGCACGAGTGTTTCGACGCGCGCGGCGCGCTCGACGCCGGCTTCGTCGCCATGGTCGCGCAGATCGGCGCGGCGGCGCTTCTCGATTTCGGCGAGGCGGTGATTGAGCGCCTCGATCAGCAG
>NZ_JAAGPQ010000194.1:0-2758 GCF_017104985.1 Paraburkholderia sp. Ac-20342
TCAAATAAGTACAACTACCAAGAGATGAAGAAAAAAGAGCGCGGGCGTGGAGCGAATCACTGATGGGATGGGCGTTGCGAGGTATTTCGCTTTGGCAGAATACTATTATCGGCAGTCAGGATACTGACTATCGGCGATATCGCATTGCGGTTGCGAATCTTTGTCGGCAGACTTCGCGGCGAGAGGGCCGTTAGTGCACGCAAAAATCACCGTGCGATACGCAAGCGATGTTTCAGATGAACGACGCGAGAGCGCTGGGCACGAGGGAGCTTTCCGCCAGCAGGCTCAGAAAGCGGAAATAGCAGGATCGTTGGGCGCTCATGTGGCTGGGAGATTTCACGGTAGCCCGGTTGAGGAGGTGAGAGTGCCTTCGCAAAGGCTAAGTAGATAACAGGCGTAATTTCGCTTCGAGGAGAACGCTCTGATGCATCGGAGGTGGAACGTCGACGCCCGCGCGCCCGCCAACAAAAGAAAAAACGCCTTAGCCCGGCTGTAGTTTTCCACAGAATAGGATTATTGCCCGCTCGCTTGGTTGTAGGCTAGGCGCGTTTGAATGAAGAAAGGAGGCAGCGGTCATGAAGACGAAGGTTGCAATCATCGGTGCGGGACCATCCGGCCTCTTGTTGGGCCAATTGCTCCAGAATGCGGGAATCGACAATATCATTCTGGAGCGGCAGAGCGGCTCATACGTTTTGAGCCGGATCCGCGCCGGAGTACTCGAGCAGGGCACGGTCAACCTGATGCGCGAAGCAGGCATCAGCGATCGAATGGACAGCGAGGGCTTAATTCACGACGGCATAGAACTCGTGTTTGACGGAAGGCGGGTGCGTATCGACCTGAAAGAGCTCACCGGCGGCTCTTCAGTCCTGGTGTATGGTCAGACAGAAGTAACCAGAGATCTGATGGATGCGCGCGATGCGAGCGGGGGAACCACCATCTACGAAGTGGCCAATGTTCAACTACACGATGTGAATGGCAGCGCGCCGTACGTCACATTCGAAAAAGATGGCGAGACAACTCGGCTCGATTGCGACTATATCGCGGGATGTGACGGTTTCCACGGCGTCTCGCGGAAGGCCATTCCCGCAGAAGTGCTCACGCATTTCGAGCGTGTCTATCCATTTGGCTGGCTCGGGCTTCTTTCTGACACGCCGCCGGCGAATGAAGAATTGATCTATGCCCACCACGAGCGTGGCTTTGTGCTGTGCAGCCAGCGCTCGATCACGCGAAGCCGTTACTACTTGCAGGTGCCGCTGACCGAGAGGATAGATAGCTGGTCCGATGATCGCTTTTGGGAAGAGCTGAAGCGTCGCCTTCCGAAAGAAGTTGCGGAAAATATCGTTATAGGACCGTCGCTGGAGAAGAGCATAGCGCCACTGCGCAGCTATGTGGTCGAGCCGATGCAGTATGGCAAGCTCTTTCTCGTGGGCGACGCCGCGCATATCGTTCCCCCAACGGGAGCGAAGGGGTTGAATCTGGCAGCCAGCGATGTGAAGGCACTCTACGAAATTTTGAAACTAGTCTATCGCGACGGCCGCACCGAATTGCTCGCGAGGTATTCACAGATCTCTCTACGCAGAGTTTGGAAGGCAGAGCGTTTCTCCTGGTTCATGACAAACTTGTTGCACGAGTTCTCGGATCGCGATGCGTTCGACAAACGCATGCAGCGTACGGATTTCCATTACTACACTACCTCTGAGGCTGGTCTAAAAACAATCGCGGAGAATTACGTCGGGCTACCTTATGAGCCTATCGAGTGAGTTCCGCACTGTGTGCTGTTTGAAACTCTAGCTCTGCGGCTTCGACGTTCGGGGCGAACGCATGATGTTCATTAATGTGCTTCAGCTTACACTCGCTCCCTACATGACGGTCAGCATAGATGAGTCGAAAGGACACCGCGGCCTCGATCGGCGCCGTTGTTTGCTGCGACTGCTATCCGTCGGGCGTGTTGACGCATAAGCCGACGTTTGAAACAGGGCCAACGTTTCCATTTGCCTTCAACAGAGGGGTTGCGACGACAATGACCGCCTGCGTCTGCGAGAAATAGGTTAGGTGCGATTGCCCCATAGGAATTTATATGATGCTCACGAAATCACCTCGCAGTTTCGAGCTCAACACAACAACTGAGGCTCCTCGTTCTGCGATTGCAGACTTGTCGACTCCTGTCCGTTTGAGGGGCAGACCTTTCCATTTCTTGTGGTAACTTGGCGCCTGATTGGAATTTTGAAATCAGTGATGGCACGCGATTTAGTTTCTTTCACGCCTATGCATCCGGATATATCCGCTTGTTATTGATTGGTGCCGATCCCAATAACGCCGACGGAGTTATTCAATGTTTTATCGTCGAATCCGGGCGGTTAGCGTCGAAAGGCGTACGACCATATCTTGTGCTGCAGAAAGGCGAAAGTTTTGTCACTGGGATTCGAACCGATGTACCGATTTTGATAGATGTAGATGGACAACTATCGGCAAGCTTTCCCTGCTCGCAGGACGATGCAAAGGTGATCACCTTACGCGGCAACCAAGATATCGCTGCGATTGTCGGCTGCACTTCGGAATCTTCATTTCCCACTGCGATCCTCGAAACGTGCGACGGGCTTCAATCTGATCGTGCTTCAGAGAGGCTATTGTTGTTGATTTGCACGGAATCCTGACCCACGATTTGCATTGAATTCTGACCCACCCGTTAGACCAGCTTTTCGTGTTATTCAGTGGGTATTTGGGTCTTCTTTCTCTCCTTCTTTGGCTGTGTCGTGCT
>NZ_JAAGPQ010000195.1:0-2606 GCF_017104985.1 Paraburkholderia sp. Ac-20342
GGGACTAACCGGATGACGCTGAAGGGCGTTGTCACGTTAGCGGGGTACTCGCCTGACATATAGCGCAATGGAGAAGACGAAATCGCGCTATCACAGTCACCGATTCTCGGTGGGCGTCATCTCTCAAGTGATGCGCAGATACTTCCGGTTCCAGCTCAGCCCGCGCGATATCGAAGAGCTGCTGTTCGAACGTGGCGTGATCGTTAGCTACAAGACGATCGTTTCAACTGCCGCTTCACGCGGCTTCGGGGAAAACTGTAGTCGCCGATTCATGTCTGCAATGTACATATAACGGCGAACCAATTGACGGACCATAAATCGCCGATGCAGAAGGCGATTTGATCGCTGCGCGCATGACAACATGATCGTCGATCACTCGAAGTTTGAGCTCGCGGTCTAAGGAAGGTCTGCAAAAGTCCTGGCGCTGAAGTCTGGTTGGACTATCCTGGGTGAAGGGAAGGTTAAGGGGTTCCTCGATGACACAGCTTGGTCTTGGTCTGGATCTTTCAACGAAACGCACGCGCAAGCGGGAATTTCTCGATGAGATGAGGCGCGTTGTGCCATGGTCGAGGTTGATTGCGTTGATCGAATCGCACTATCCGAAGGGTAAGACTGGAAGGCCGCCGTTTTCGGTTGCGACGATGCTGCAAATCCACTTCATGCAGCAGTGGTTTGGGCTTTCAGATCCAGCGATGGAAGAGGCGCTTTATGACGTGCCGCTGTACCGTGAGTTTGCGGGGCTGGACGAAGGTATGACGCGTTTGCCGGACGAGAGCACGATCCTCCGATTCCGTCACCTTCTCGAAACACACGGCCTGGCTGCGCAGATGCTCACGGTGGTCAATGAGATCCTGAGTGAGAAGGGCTTGATGCTGAAGGCCGGGTCGGCGGTCGACGCGACCTTGATTTCGGCACCCAGTTCGACGAAGAGCGGCTCTGGTACACGGGACCCGGAGATGCACCAGACGAAGAAGGGAAATCAATGGTACTTCGGCATGAAAGCGCACATCGGCGTTGACGCACAGTCGGGTCTGGTCCACACCGTCATTGGTACAACGGCCAACGTTCACGACATCAATGCGGCCGAAGCGTTGCTGCACGGCCAGGAAACCGATGTGTACGCTGACGCCGGATATCAGGGTATCGAAAAGCGCTGTCAGGCGATCCAGGTTCGCTGGCATGTCGCGATGCGATCAGGCAAGCGTCGACAACTGGACCTAAACAATCGTCTGGACGCGATATTCAACCAGATTGAGCGCCTGAAGGCTGGCATCCGCGCCAAGGTTGAACATCCGTTCCGCGTGCTCAAGCAGCAGTTTGGCTATACGAAGGCCCGGTATCGAGGGTTGATGAAGAACACCGCGCAGATCACGACACTGTTTGCGCTGGGCAACCTCTGGATGTCGCGCAGGGCTTTAAGCAAACCGTGAAACGCCCGGACGTTCATGCCGTGAGTCTCGGCAAACAAAGGTCGCGATGCTTGAAAATCAGACGACCAACCTGCCAGCAAACGCTCACGGCTGATATCCCCAAGGGGCAAAAGATCAGCGCTCTGAAAACGAGTTGTGCAGACCTTCCCTAGCGCATTTATTGACCGCGAGCTGCATATGCCCCAGTCATGGATCGACGATCGTCCTCGCTGCAAGGTTGCGGGCGTCCCTGACACGTTGGGATTTGCAACCAAACCGCAGCTCGCGCGCCAGATGCTTGAACGGGCGCTCGATGCGGGAGTACCCTGCGGCTGGGTCACCGGAGATGAGGTGTATGGCGGTGACCGTCCTTTGCGGCTGTGGCTCGAGTCGCGCGCGCAACCATTCGTGCTGGCGGTGAAGAAGAACGAACCATTATGGTGGCAAGGCCCGACCACTATGCGCGCCGACAAGATTGCACAAGCCTTGCCACCGCAGGCCTGGCGCCGCCTCTCGGCCGGAATCGGCGCAAAAGGCGCGCGCCTGTATGACTGGGCACTTACGCCGTTGTGGCGCCTGCAGTTGAGCGCCGAGGAGCGTCGCTTGGGTCATTATCTGCTGGTGCGCCGCAGTCTTGACGAGAATCGCGAGCATGCGTATTTCGTCGTCTACGCGCCCCGCAGCAAGGTCACCCGTCGGACTCTGGTCAACGTCGCTGGCAGGCGATGGGAGATCGAAGTCGGCTTTGAGGCCGCCAAGGGTGAATGCGGCCTCGACCAATATGAGGTGCGTCGCTGGCAGGGCTGGTACCGCCACGTCACTCTGGCGTTGTTGGCGCACGCGGTACTTGCTGGTCTGAGGGCGCAGGCCAAAAAAAACAGCTGAAGGTTCACTGCCATTCGGCATCCAGGAGATCCGTCGCCTATTGTGTCGCCTGATATGGCGAACCCTGCATTCCGTCGAGCATGTGATGTCGTGGTCAATATGGCGCCGCCGACATCAGTACCGAGCCCAGCAGTGTCATTATCGACGACGTGGCGGTGTGCTCCCGGCATATCTACGGCTGTAGTACTAACAGGCGTTAACAAAATGAGTTCTTCAGTTTTCGCCAACAGATGATGCAGCAGGCGATTTTCATGAAGGCTTCGTGGATAAACGCAAGGCGTTCGAAGCGGATGCGCAGTCGTCGAAAGTTGT
>NZ_JAAGPQ010000196.1:0-2596 GCF_017104985.1 Paraburkholderia sp. Ac-20342
GGCACCCACCGCGATCTAACCATTGGACCACACTCTTGCCCTGCACGCCGCTCTTCCGATCTCGCGCGCAATGCGATCGCGCGGCCGCTGCGCGCGTGCGGACGGCTGACGCGCGCGGCCGGTCTCGTGCTCGAAGCCGTGGGCCTGCGCCTGTCGGTCGGCGCCGAGGTAATGATCGAACTGCCGCCCGGCAGTTCGCTGCCGATGGCCGAAGCCGAAGTGGTCGGCTTCTCCGGCGACAAGCTGTTTCTGATGCCGACCACCGAAGTGATCGGCCTGTTGCCCGGCGCGCGCGTCTTTCCGCTCGAAAGCGCGCCGATCGCCGATCCGATGGCGGGCGCCAAGCGTCTGCCGGTCGGCTGGGAACTGCTCGGCCGCGTGCTCGACGCGTCGGGCCGGCCGCTCGACGGGCTCGGCCCGCTCGGCACGCAAAGCGATGCGCCGCTGTCCGCGCCGGTCATCAACCCGCTCAATCGCGAGCCGATCCACCAGGTGCTCGACGTCGGCGTGCGCGCCATCAATGCGCTACTGACGGTTGGCCGCGGTCAGCGCATGGGGCTGTTCGCGGGTTCGGGTGTCGGTAAATCGGTGCTGCTCGGCACGATGGCGCGCTACACCAGCGCCGAGGTGATCGTGATCGGCCTGATCGGCGAACGCGGCCGCGAAGTGAAGGAATTCATCGAGCAGATTCTCGGCGAGGAAGGGTTGGCGCGCTCGGTCGTGATCGCCGCGCCCGCCGACGTGTCGCCGCTGTTGCGCATGCAGGCCGCTGCCTATTCGACCTCGCTCGCCGAATATTTCCGCGACCAGGGCAAGCACGTGCTGCTGCTGATGGACTCGCTGACCCGCTACGCGATGGCGCAGCGCGAGATCGCGCTGGCGGTCGGCGAGCCGCCCGCGACCAAGGGCTATCCGCCGTCGGTGTTCGCAAAGCTGCCTGCGCTCGTCGAGCGCACCGGCAACGGTCCGGCGGGCGGCGGCTCGATCACTGCGTTCTACACGGTGCTGACCGAAGGCGACGACCAGCAGGACCCGATTGCCGACTCGGCGCGCGCGATTCTCGACGGCCATATCGTGCTGTCGCGCACGCTCGCCGAGGCGGGCCACTACCCGGCCATCGATATCGAAGCGTCGATTAGCCGGGCAATGACCGCGCTGATCGACGAGAACCACCTGAATAAAACGCGTATGTTCAAGCAGATGCTGTCGCGCTATCAGCGCAACCGCGATCTCATCAACGTGGGCGCGTATTCGAGCGGACGCGATGCGGTGCTCGATCGCGCGATCGCGCTGTATCCGCGGATGGAACAGTTTCTGCAGCAAGGATTTCGCGAGTGTGCGAACTTCGCGCCGAGCATCGACATGCTGAACGCGCTGTTTGTGTAGGCACCGTTGCCGCCGGCAGCCAATGTGCCGGCGCGGGCCGCCGGAGCGGCCGGGCGCGAGGTGCGAGGTGCGAGGCTCATCGAGGTGCGTCGGGGTTCGAGGGCGCAGCGGATGGCTCGCGGTATCCGCGAGTGGCATGACGCGGGGATCGTCTTGCTGGCGGTCCGTCGCGCGACCGATTATTTTTAAGGGAACGTGCTTTTGCGCCGTCCTCGCACGACGCAAAAGCATGCTCGCAAGCCCGCCATGAGCGGGAAACAGGCCCGAGGAGGTTGACGATGGCGAAACATTTCCCGATCAAGACGCTGATCGGTCTCGCACAGGACGACGTGGACGCCGCCGCGCAACGCCTCGGCCGCGCGCAGCGCGAGCGCAACGACGTCGAGGCGCAGCTGAACGCGCTCGTGCAGTACCGCGACGAATACCACGCGCGCTTCACGGCGACGGCCCAGAGCGGCATGCCGGCCGGCAACATGCGCAACTTCCAGGCGTTCATCGACACGCTCGACGCCGCGATCGAACAGCAGCGCAATCTGCTCGGCGCGGCGAACGCGCGCGTCGAAGCGGCGAAGCCCGAATGGCAGCGCCAGAAGCAGCGGCTCGGCTCGTACGAAGTGCTGCAGGCGCGCGGAGAGGCTGCCGAAGCGAAGACCGCCGCGCGGCGCGATCAACGCGATTCCGACGAATATGCCGCGCGGATTCTGCGCATGCGCGCCGAGGGCGCGTGATGCATGTGGCGCCGAACGCTGCCGGGTTTCACGGCGTTCGCCTGACCGGACACCCCGCCCCCGTTTGACGGATTCACAGGATTTCCTATGTCGCTTCTTTCAGAGATCGGCTCGCAAGTCAGTTCGCTGCTCGGTGGCAATGGCTCGACCGGCGCGGCCTCGAGCGCCGCGGTCAACGTGATGCCGTTCGCGCAGACCTTGCAGCAGAGCATCGATCAGCAGAACAGCGCGGCTTCGCAGAGCGCGAGCCAGCAGCAGAGCAGTTCGCCGACGGCATCGCCGACCCAGACGTCGAGCGTGCATGACGCCCCGCCGCCCGCGTCCACGCCGAAGAGCGCGAGCGGCAGCCAGAGCGGCGCGGGCACGGCGTCCGCTGCGTCGGCGGGACATGCGCGCCAGGCGTCGAACGGCAACGCGGCGAGCACCCGGGCGAAGCAGCACGACACGAAGGCGCAGACCGACGCGGGCGCGGTCGCGGCGGC
>NZ_JAAGPQ010000197.1:0-2303 GCF_017104985.1 Paraburkholderia sp. Ac-20342
CTGTCGGGCGGCGGCACGCGGCTGCGCGCACTCGCGCCATCCGCGGGCGCGGCCGCGCGCGGCGCGTGGCGCTCCTTCACGAGCGCGGCCACGCTGTCGACCTTGGCGATCAGCATGGCGATGCTCTTGTGCGCGTCGGGGCCCGAGAGCGAGGGCGTATCGACCGCGTCGAGCGCGCCCGCGCCCATCGCTTCGTAGACGCGCCAGGCGTTCGCGCCGACGTCGACGGTGACGATCAGGATCGCGCACGGCGCGCGCGCCATGATGCGGCGCGTCGCCTCGATGCCGTCGACGTTGGGCATCACGAGATCCATCAGCACGATATCGGGCCGCTGCGTGACGCAGAAATCGACGGCCTGCTGGCCGTCCTGCGCGACCCACAGGACTTCGTAGTCCTCGCGCGCCGCGAGTGCGCGCCGCAGTGCCTCGACGGCGAGCGGCATGTCGTTGACGATTCCGATCTTCATCTGTCTTATCCGTAGGCTTCGCCAATCAGATCGCGCACGGCGTCGAGCAGCGCTTCGTCGTGGAAGCTGCCCTTGGCCAGATAATAGTCCGCACCCGCATCGAGACCGGCGCGGCGGTCCTCCTCGCGGTCCTTGTACGACACGATCATGACCGGCAGCGCCTGCAGCTGCGGGTCGCGCTTGATGAGCGTGACGAGTTCGATGCCGTCCATGCGCGGCATGTCGATGTCGGTGATGACGAGATCGAAGCGCTCGCTGCGCACCGCGTTCCAGCCGTCCATGCCGTCGACGGCGATCGTCACGTCGTAGCCGCGCGTCGCGAGCAGCTTGCGTTCGAGTTCGCGCACGGTCAGCGAATCGTCGACCACGAGCACGCGCCGTGTCGCGCGCCGCGCGGTTTCGACGCCGCCGTGCTGGGCATGGCTCAGCGTGCCGCCCGTCACGAGCCGCTCGACCGAGCGCAGCCAGTCGTCGACGTCGGCGATCAGCACCGGGTCGCCGTTTTCCATCAACGCGCCGGCCGTGATGTTGCGGATCTTGCCGAGCCGCGCGTCGAGCGGCTGCACGACCAGCATGCGTTCGCCGAGAAAACGGTCGACCACCACGCCGTAGGTCTGCGGCCCGTCGCCGATCACGACCATGCAGACCGTGCCGCTTTCGTTGACAGGCGGCGCGGTCTCGAGAATCTGGTGCGCGGTGACGACGCCGATGCGCTGCCCGCCGAACGCGATGTGCTGATGGCCTTCGAGCAGTTCGATGTCCGCGCGGCTCGCGTGCAGCGTGCGGTTCACGTGCGCGAGCGGCACTGCGTACGGTTCGCCCGCGACTTCGACGAGCAGGCTGCGGATCACCGAGAGCGTGAGCGGCAACTGCATCTGCACGCGCGTGCCGACACCGGGCTCCTGGCTGATGCGCACGGTGCCGCGCACGCGCTTGACGACGTCGTGCACCGCGTCGAGTCCGACGCCGCGGCCCGACACGTCGGTCACCTGGTCGCGGAGCGAGAAGCCGGGCAGGAACAGGAAGTCGAGCAGCTCGGCTTCCGAGAGCCGCGCGGCGGTTTCCTCGCTGGCGAGTTTCTTGCGCGCGATCGACGCGCGCAGGGCATCGAGATCGATGCCGGCGCCGTCGTCGGAGACGGTGATCTGCAACGCGCCGGCGCTGTGGCGCGCTTCCAGCGTGAGCGAGCCTTCCTCGGGCTTGCCGCGCGCGAGCCGCACGGCGGGGGCCTCGATGCCGTGATCGAGCGCGTTGCGCAGCATGTGGCCGAGCGGCGCTTCGAGCAGGTCGAGAATGTCGCGGTCCACCTGGGTCGATCCGCCGATCAGTTGCCAGCGCACTTTCTTGCCGAGCGAACGCGCGACGTCGCGCACCATGCGCGCGAGTCCGCCGGTGCCGTCGCCGAACGGGCGCATGCGGCATTGCAGCGCGGCGTCGTAAAGCTGCTGCGACAGATGCGTCGAGCGGCGGTCGAAACTTTCCAGCTCGGCGAGACGTTCGCCGAGCAGTTGCTGCGCTTCGGCGGTCAGGCGCCGCAGTTCTTCGAGCGTGCTCAGCGCGGCCGGATCGAGCGGCAAATCCGCGAGCGTGGCGTGCAGCTGATCGAGCGCGCGGGCGCTGTCGCGCTGCACGCGTTTGGCGCGCAGCATCGATTGCGCGAACGGCTTGAGCCAGCGCGACTCGACCAGCGATTCGCCCGATAGCGACAGCAGGCGGTCGAGGTTGTCGGCGCGCACGCGGAGCATGCGGCCGGATTCGCCCGGCGTGGTGATGCCAGCGGTGCCGGTGGTGCTCCCGGTGCCAACGGTGCCGTTGACCGGGCCAGGCGGGACCGGC
>NZ_JAAGPQ010000198.1:0-2453 GCF_017104985.1 Paraburkholderia sp. Ac-20342
TCTATGGAAGAAATTGCGCGCATTGCTGGGTATGCATCTACCTCCGCCATGCGGCATCAGTTCCAGAAGCAATATTCGCTATCGCCCGTGAGGTATCGAAAAGTATTCAGCAGTCGACTTAAACCTTAAGGTGCCACGCGAATGATGCCGCCTGCCCCATGCGTCCTCTAAATTTCCCGTGACCTTGCCACCGATTAATTCATCGAGCAGATCGGACTTGCCTTAGGCGACGATTCAGTACTGACATCGTCCTGAGAAATCTACTGTTTTTGCGTATACAAATACGTATATTCTGTGTCATGGCCAGATCCAGATCATTTTTCTGAATAATGTTGGCGAAGAAGCCCGCTCTTGCGGGCTTCTTGCTTTTCGGGGCACCTGAAACGTCCTCGCGTTCCTGACGTCTCACGCGAAATAGGTAAGCTGACGCTGATGCTTGATGGCCAACAGCGCGACGCGCTCCGATGAGTGCGCATAGAGCACCACGTACTGCTCCAGGACAAATTCACGCAGATCCGGCAACGCGGCCTCGGCCGCAAGGCGTTGCACGCGTGCTAGGCGCAACCTCGCCTGGGCCGAGCGCGCAGCCAGGAACCGCACATGACGACCACATCCCGGCGACCAACCGAGCATCTGAACCATCTCAACAAGCTCCGCCTGGAGCCGCGCAAAACGTCTCGATGCCGTGTCCACATCCTGCTCGACAAGGAAACGTCGCGCTTCATCAAGCGTAACAAGGAAGTTGGGCGCCGCCTCGACAACTGCCCGGACCGTCACAGCTTCGTCGGCGTCGTCAACGCGCGCATCAAGTCATCGGTACCGACCACTTGGCCACCCAGCAACTCGTGCAAACCTGCTTCCGCCTCATCGAGCAGCACGAAGTTCGCGTGCTCAACCTCCAGCGCATGGTAGTAGTCAAGCTTCTTGGCATCGACGAGCGCAACAAAGGACGTGCCGTTTTTGGTGAGGACCTTCTCCGCACCGCCTACGACTTCGTCGGCCAATTCGGTCAGCCGCGCCCGCGCTTCACTAATCGGCACCACATCACACGCTCGCAAGCTCATCGCCACCTCCATTAACGTTTTTCGTACAACATCCATTAATAGACAGTGTAAGTCGAACTTGCTCTCGGGGCAATGACGCCGGCCATTCGACAGATAAGTGCTGCCGTACGCTCACCTAGCGTCCGATTTTCGCCCACCTGCCGGTCAAACGTCAGCGCCCGTTGCGTTGCATGTCCACAACCGTTCGCTAAGTCCGTTATGAGCCAACGTCCATTAAGTACATCAATGAGTACACCCCACTTCAAGCCAACCAAAAACTCCCTTTATAATCAATTATATGAATGTAAAGTGCGCGTCCTCTCCTGTTCCCCGTTTCAGATAGCGCTGTGGCGTGTCTCCAGACGTTTTCCTGAACATCGCAATGAATGCGTTCGAACTCTGGTAACCGGGCTCTGCCGCGATGGTCGGGACAGGCTGGTAGAGCGCCAGTCCTGTCACGACCTCCACGAGTCGCAACGGCTGTAGGTTCCTATCTGAACGTCCCTCTCGCCACCGCCCGACAAAAGGCCGAGGGGATGCGCCATGTGCTCGGACGCGGCGAGGATCCTTTCTCCCTCCGCATCGCGGCACAGGCAGCTGTCGCAGCCAAGCTTACGTTCGCGCAGTGCGCGGAACAGTACATCGCCATGCATAGTCCTGGGTGGAAAAACCCAAAGCATGTTGACCAGTGGACAAATACCCTCGAAACCTACGCGATGCCTATCATCGGCACGCTTGATGTCGCCCTCGTTGATACCCGGCATATCGTCCAGATCCTTGAACCGATCTGGCTCAGCAAAAACGAGACGGCATCCCGGATCCGTGGTCGCGTGGAACGGGTGCTCGCATGGGCCAAAACCCGCGGCCTGCGTACGGGCGACAATCCAGCGACCTGGCGCAATCATCTTGATACCCTCTTGCCCCGACCCACATCGGTACAACGGCAGCAACACCACGCGGCCCTGCCGTACAAAGATATCCACTCGTTTGTCATTGAGCTGCGGGCACAGCCTGGCGTGACCGCGCAAGCACTCGAGTTCACCATCCTGACTGCGACACGCACAGGTGAAGTCATCGCTGCCACCTGGGAGGAGATCAATCTGCGCGAGGCAGTATGGATCATTCCCAAAACGCGGATGAAGGCAAAGCGCGAACACCGGGTTCCCCTGTCCAATCGCGCGGTCGAACTTCTGAGGCAGATGAAGAAAACACGCAAGAGCGACTTTGTCTTCCCAGGATGGAAAGCGGAAACGGGTCTTTCGAACATGGCCATGCTTCAGTTTCTGCGCAAGGTCGGCTATTCAGACCTGACGGTTCACGGATTCCGGTCGACGTTCCGTGACTGGTGCGCCGAAATGACCACCTACCCTCGCGAGCTCGCTGAAGCAGCGCTGGCGCATACGTTGAGCA
>NZ_JAAGPQ010000199.1:0-2400 GCF_017104985.1 Paraburkholderia sp. Ac-20342
AGAACCCTTAACAAAATGAACAAAGGGGCTGGTAAGAAGCGCTCATGATGAAGCAGCCGGCTGAGGGTGGTAGCCGAGGTCGGCAAGCCGCTTGAGCAGGCGTTGGATGGTTTTTCCGGTGTCGAGCCTGCTGAAGTATTCGGCGCCGAGGTCTGCATAAACGACCCCGTCGGATAGCATGTGCCACGCGGCGGTGAGCATAGAAGCGGCCACGGCGAGGATGGCTTTCTTGGGGCCGCGTCTTGCCTTGATTCGCAGGAACTGGGCATGCAGATAGGTACTTTTCACCCGAACGGCGGCCCATGCGGCGGTAACGAGCGCGGTCTTCAGCCATGTGCCGCTTTTGCGCACACGGGTGCTGCGGCGCTTGCCGGCACTCTCATCATTGCGCGGACAGAGACCTGCCCAAGAGATCAGGTGGGCGGCATCAGGAAAGCGCGTCATGTCAGCGCCGACCTCGGCAAGGATGACCTGGGCGGTCACGTCACTCACGCCAGGGATAGTGCTCAGCAAGCGGACACATTGCCGGATTGGCGCCAGCGCTTTTCCCAGGGTCGCGTCCAGTTCAGCGAGGGTGTGTTGCAGGGCGTCGATGACCTCCAGATGAAGTTTCAGTAGCGTCCGATGGTGAGCGGTAATGCGGCCGCGCAGTGCCTCGCGCAGTTCGGGCGCCTTCTTGCGTGCGTTGCCTTGAGCCAGTGCGGCGAGCCGCTCGGGATTGTCTTCACCGGCGACGATGGCCTCGAGCATGGCGCGGCCACTGCAGCCGAGCACGTTTGACAGCACACTGCCGAGCTTGAGATTGGCGTCCTCGAGCACTTTCTGGATGCGCAGGCTGTGCTGGGAGATCTCGCGTACGAGTTGTTTGCGCGTACGTGTGAGATCGCGTAACTCCTGGGTGGCAGCGGGTGGCACGAAACTGGAGCGAATCAGGCCATGCGCAAGCAGATCGGCAATCCACGTCGCGTCGTTGACGTCGGTCTTGCGTCCAGGAACGTTGCGAATGTGGCGGGCATTGGCTAGGACCAGCTCGAAGCGCCCTTCGAGAATGTGCCAGACCGGTTTCCAATAGACGCCGGTCGCTTCCATGGCCACGTGCGAGCAGCCATACAACGCAAGCCAGTCGCTGAGCTCGAGCAGTCCACTCGTGGTGGCAGCGAAGCTGCGCACTTCGCGATGCTGCGGGGCAGACACGCAGCGCACGCAGGCCACAATGGTGTCCTTGTGCACGTCGAGTCCGGCGCAGCGGGGATAGAGAACTTGCATGGTACCTCCTGCCAGATTGATGGCAGCGGCAGCAGCCCTCGTGATCGAATTCTGGTAACCGTGCTTGGGGGCATAACTGCCCGCCGTCACATTCCGGGGTGCGCGCAGGGCTGCGGGTCCAACTGTTTAACGGGCTCAGGGCACCATTCCCCTACGCCGACCTTCTATGCCGCTGCGCATCCATGTTAACTCTGACGTGGGCTATAGATTCGCCACATCCGCTTCATCCTCCGGGGTCGGGCCAGGCCCGATGAGCAACTGTTTACTCTCGATGATTCCTGTTAACCTTTTCCTTGTTTCGACGACGAAAAGGCCATGGCTAAACCCATACTCGACGACGAACTTTGGGCACTCATCGAACCATTGCTGCCCCCACCAAAACCGAGGCGAAGCCGTTATCCAGGGCGCAAGCCACTCGATGATCGTGCGCTGCTTACAGGCATCCTGTTCATCCTGCAGACGGGCCTGCGCTGGGACCTACTGCCACGCGAGATGGGCTGCGGCAGCGGCATGAGTTGCTGGCGCCGTCTGCGTGACTGGCAGGCCGCCGGTGTCTGGGACCGACTGCACGAGGTCCTGCTCGCAAAGCTACGCGAAGCCGACCGGATTGACTGGTCGCGTGTCGTTGTCGACTCCTCTTCGATCCGCGCGGTGGGTGCAGGTCAAAAACGGGACCGAATCCCACCGACCGCGCGCGACCAGGTTCAAAGCACCACCTCATTACCGAGGCGCAGGGCATCCCGCTCGCGGTAATTCTCACCGGCGCCAACCGCCACGATGTCACCCAGCTTCACGCGCTGGTTGACGCCATCCCGCCCATTGCCGGCAAGCGAGGTCGGCCACTTTCGAAGCCCCGCATCGTTCAGGGCGACCGGGGCTACGATCACGACAAATACCGCCGTCCGCTACACGCAGTCGGCATCGCCACTGAAATCGCCCGACGCGGCGAGCCGCACGGCAGCGGACTGGGCAAAACCCGCTGGGTTGTCGAGCGCACCATCTCATGGCTTCACAACTTTCGACGACTGCGCATCCGCTTCGAACGCCTTGCGTTTATCCACGAAGCCTTCATGAAAATCGCCTGCTGCATCATCTGTTGGCGAAAACTGAAGAACTCATTTTGTTAACGCCTGT
>NZ_JAAGPQ010000200.1:0-2304 GCF_017104985.1 Paraburkholderia sp. Ac-20342
CTGGGCCGCGGGCGCCTCGGCGGCTCGCTCGCCGTCCTGCCCCTGGGCCGCGGCGTGCTCGCCTTCGGTCTCGCCCTCGGCGGCCGGATAACCGTTCGGCGAGGTCGTCTCGGCCTGGATATCGGCCGGCGTATCGAGCGGCGCGGCGCTCACGCCGAACGTCGGCTCGACGCGCGCGGCAGCCGGATCGGCCGCCGCCTCCGTATTCACAGTCGGTTCGCGCCGCGTGGCCGGGCGCGCCGGCTCGATGAACGGGCTCTGCTCCTCATGCTCGTCCCGCGCGAGACTCTCGGCGGTCTCGGCCGGCATGGGCCGCGGCATCTTGCGGCGCACCTTCGCGCCCTGCCACGCGTTGTATACGACCACGCCCCCGACCACCACGGCACCCGCGCCGATCAAACCGAGTGTCAACTCGTCCATGCATGCTCCATCAGCAATTCTTCTATCCGCGCGGCCCTGCGTCCGCTGCCCGTTCCGCGCGGCTTGCACTGCAAGCCGCTGCGCTGAACGCGGACGCCCGCGCAGGCTTTAACTTAAACGATATTCTGGGCGAAACCGGCCGCCGTTTCCATGTCGACCGCGACGATCCGCGACACGCCCTGCTCCTGCATCGTCACGCCGATCAGTTGCTGCGCCATTTCCATCGCGATCTTGTTGTGCGAAATGAACAGGAACTGGGTCTTGTCCGACATCGCGCGCACGAGGTTCGCGAAACGCTCGGTGTTGGCGTCGTCGAGCGGTGCGTCCACTTCGTCGAGCAGACAGAACGGCGCCGGATTCAGCTGGAACATCGCGAACACGAGCGCGGTCGCGGTCAGCGCTTTCTCGCCACCCGACAGCAGGTGAATCGTCGAATTCTTCTTGCCCGGCGGCTGCGCCATCACCTGCACGCCGGCATCGAGAATTTCGTCGCCGGTCATGATGAGCTTGGCCTGGCCGCCGCCGAACAGACGCGGGAACAGTTCGCCGAAATGACGGTTCACTTCGTCGAAGGTGCTTTGCAGAAGCGTGCGCGTTTCGGCGTCGATCTTGCGGATCGCGTCTTCGAGCGTTTCGATCGCGCTCGTCAGGTCGGCCGACTGCGAATCGAGGAAGCTCTTGCGCTCGGTCGCGGCCTTCAGTTCGTCGAGCGCGGCCATGTTGACGGGCCCGAGCGCGACGATCGCGTTGTTGATGCGCGTGACTTCGCCCTGCAGGTACGACGGCTTCATGTCCGGCGTGAGCCTCGTCTGCAACTCGGCTTCGTCGACGCCGGCCGCGACCAGTTGCTCGACGAACTGCTCGCCGTTGATCCGCGCAGCCTGCTCCTTCAGTTGCAATTCGTTGATGCGGTCGCGCAGCGGCTGCAGCGCGCGCTCGGTGCTCAGGCGCGTTTCGTCGGCCGCGCGCAGCTTCGAGGTGAGGTCGTCGAGTTCGATGCGCGCGGCGCGCAGCGCCTCTTCCTTCGCGGTGCGGATGTCGAGCGCATCCTGCAGGCCGGTATGCGCGGTCTGCTCGTTGATCGTTTCGAGTTCGGCGCGCGCGTCTTCGAGCGAGCTCGCGACGCGCTCGCTCTGCTCGTGCGCGACCTGGATGCTGCGCTTCAGTTCGTCGATGCGGTTCGCCATGTTGCGCGCGGCAAAGCGCGCGTCGGTGGCGGCGCGGTCGAGATCACGCACGTCGCCGCGCGCGCTCGTGAGCGTTTCGTCGAGTGCTTCGAACGCCAGCTGGTGATCCTCGAAGCGCGCCTGCAACTCGGCGAGTTCGCCGTCGTGACGCTCGAAATTCGCTTCCGATTCCGCGCGCAGCGCGCGCTGCTCGTCGATCTGCGCGGCGATCTCTTCGAGTTCCTCGCGAATCTGCGTGCTGCGCTGCGTGTAGCGCTCGTGCGCCTGGGTGAGCTTGAGCACGTCCATCTGCAACGCGTGGACACGCTGCGTCGCGCGCTCGGCCTGCTGGCGCGCGTCGCTCAGCGCCTGCGCGGCCTGCGTATGCGCGGCTTCGGCGCGGATCGCGGCGGCCTTTGCCTCGTCGGCGAGCAGCGCCTGCGCGCGCACCTGGCGGCCGAGGTTTTCGATTTCCTGCTGACGCGCGAGCATGCCGGCCTGTTCGGAATCGGCCGCATACAACTGCACGCCGACGCGCGTAACCACATGCCCCGCCTTGACGACGAACGCGCCGCCTTCCGGCAGTTGCGAGCGCATCGCGAGCGCCTGTTGCAGGTCGTCGGCGACGAACGTGAGGCCGAGCCAGTCGTTGAGCACCGCGCGGATGCCCGCATCGTCGATCCGCACGAGCGCCAGCAACGGCCGCAGCGCGGCCGGC
>NZ_JAAGPQ010000201.1:0-2225 GCF_017104985.1 Paraburkholderia sp. Ac-20342
CCAGCGATGCCTGAATGACGGGCTGGACGTTCGTTTTGATCCAGTCAGGAAGCCGGTGGCGTACGGCTTGCGTCCATTTGCTGGCTTGGCTGCGGCTGGATGGCAGTTCGCCACCGTCGTTGATCAGATCCGGTATCAGCTTGCGAATGTCGTAGGTCAGGTCAATATCTTCGGAGAAGCGATCGATGATCTTGTAGGCCTTGGACAAGGACGTACCACCTTTAAAGGTGAGATCGGCGGACAGGCTCGACTCGAAGAGCGCGCGGAGTGTCCACACGACCCACACGTCTTTTTCAAGCAGATGCGCAGGGCGCCCCGTTTGATCGCGGGCGTATTCCAGCGCTTCGCGCCGGTCGTCCGTGCTGAGACTGAAAAAGTTCTCAGCCATGCGCGGCTTCCTGACCGATCGCCTGAGCCATCCACGACGGTAAGATGGCTCGGGCGGACGTCAGCGTTTGCCATTCCGTTTCCGGAAGGGTGCGGTGCAGTGCCGCTAGAGAGCCACTGGCATGCGTCGGTCCCATCCAGGCCAGTGCGCGGATCGCGGCGCCAGCTGGCCCGTTACCCAAAGCCAGCATCCAGCAGGGGGCGTGTTTGACCAGCAACTCCGAGCGACCGAGTTTCAACTTCCGGGTACGTCCTGACGTCAGATAGACCTCCCGGGTCGGTACCTGCTGGGTCAAGCCGAGTGCATTCGCAGCACTGGCGCCGTGCGGGGCGATGGTTTCACCGCTCAGCTCCGCCATGGCCTTTACGACCTTCTCCGACGCAGGGGCGCGCGAGCCGAACCGGCTGGAAACGGGGGCCACATAGGTTCCACGCGCTACGCGTATAAGCTTGCCGGCTTTGCTGAGGCGCGAAAACGCCTGGTCAACCGCAGCGCGGCTTCCCAGATGCAGGAATTCTTTGGGCGACAGCACGCCGCCCTCGGGGAGGGAGCGGGAGTGGAGCAGTATGGCTTCGGGGAGCGTGTTCATGGATACCTCGCATGTCAGAAATTATACTTTATTTCTGACATGCGAGCAACGCTGCCGCCGTGCATGGGGGCAGCGGGTGTTGTGGAGGGGCTACCGGGGATCTCTGCCGGTGGGTAACAAATCTTCCGCCTTTTGGCCGGTTAGCTGATGAGGATGGTGAGCAGCTAAATTGGTATCGTTGGTTGTACGCTGACGGTGCGGCACGCTCATACGAGGCGAGAATACGGCTCGTGACTCCGTCGCCCCGGCTCTGCGACAATAGGATCTCGTCGCCCCATCACGCTCACCATGAAGCATTCGGATTTCTATATCGACCTCGAATTTCTCGGTCCGGCCGGCTTCCGTTGGCGCTGCTCCGATGTCGGTACACGCACGATCGTCGCTGTGCGTCTCGAGCACGACGATCCGAACTGGTATCGCGGGCCACCGTACGTCGCGACGGAAGAGGTGTTTGACGAACGGGAGATGGAGCGTTGCCATCTCACGCCGGAGGATGCAATTCGCGCAGCAATCGAAGAGGCGGATACGTCGGGCCATCCTGGCTATCCACATGACGTCGTCAGTCACATGATGCATGCTCGCTTCGAAGGGGCAAGTTCCTACCCGAACGGGGGCGTGCTGCGCTTCGACCGGTGCGGATTCGATGGCGAGATCCTGCACCCGTACGCTGGACGCAAAGATGACGAACAATGGATCGTGCAGCTCTATCTGCCGTTCCAGCGGGCATTCCTCGAAATGTCGGAGCGGGAGTTCATCGCCTTGCCGATCGCCACGGCTGCGAATGTGCGGGAACGCGCCAATCGGCAAGCCATTTGACCAGAAAACGTCGACGACTGTGGCCTTTCGCACTCGGCCGCGAGGGACATCACACGCGGCGACCGCTCGCCAGTGAGTCCCGCGGACGCAGGGTTGGCGACGTGTGTCGAGTTATCGCGTCATCTGTACGCTGAATCGACTAGATAGACGCCGCCTCTCGCGAAGGTTCGACTCGGTCGGTCCCGGGGGGGGGGCAGGGGGCCGTGCCTCAGCTGGTGCTGTATTGATGTAATTGCACCAGGCCTGCATCATTTCGCGTCGCTTCTCGAACATATCACTGCGGAAGTAGGCGGCTTCTGCCTTGTTGCTCAACGTATGCGCCAGCGCTGCTTCAGCGAGCTCGCGAGGGTAGGTGGTCATTTCGGCGCACCAGTCACGGAACGTCGACCGGAATCCGTGAACCGTCAGGTCTGAATAGCCGACCTTGCGCAG
>NZ_JAAGPQ010000202.1:0-2191 GCF_017104985.1 Paraburkholderia sp. Ac-20342
ACACACTGGCCCATTCTGCGAAGCTCAGATTGGTGGTGATGATGACACTGGTTCGTTCGTAGAGCTTGCTGAGCAGATGAAACAGCAGCGCACCGCCGGTCTGGCTGAACGGCAGATAGCCGAGTTCGTCGAGCACCACGAGATCGGCGTACACGAGTCGCGTTGCGAGTTGTCCGGGCTTGCCCACGAGCTTCTCCTGTTCGAGCGCATTGACCAGTTCGATGGTGGAGAAGAAGCGCACGCGACGACGATGATGTTCGAGAGCCTGCACACCGATTGCAGTTGCCAGATGCGTCTTTCCCGTACCGGGTCCACCCACCAGAACGATGTTGTGTGCCGAGTCGATAAATTCGCACTGGTACAACTGGCGCACCAGCGCTTCATTGGCGTCGCTGCAACTGAAGTCAAAGCCGCCGATGTCGCGATACGCCGGGAAGCGTGCCGCCTTCATCTGATACGCGAGGGAACGCACCTCGCGCTCTGCGATTTCCGCCTTGAGCAATCCTGCCAGCACCAGAGAAGCCGACTTGTAGGCCGGTGAGTCCTGCGCGGCGAGCTCGCCTAACGCCTGAGCCATACCGTGCAGCTTGAGCGACTTGAGCATCTGCATCATGACGTCAGGCTGCATGGTTGTCCTCCCGACCCCTTAGTCGGTCGTAGCGGCCGACGTTGGCTTGCGGTTCAACGGTCAGTGCAAAGGCCTGCGGCGTCTGCAGCGGCGGCACAGGCGGGCTGTCGAGCAGCCGGCTCAGGATGTTCAGCACCGTCTGCTTGTTGGGTGCGCCGGCTTCGAACGCGAGCTCGACGGCTGCGAGCACCATCTGTTCGTCGTGCAACAGGACCAGCGCCAGAATCTCGACCATCTCCCGATCGCCGCCGGGACGCTTCAGCAACACGCCCTGCAGCTTGCGGAATCCGGCCGGAAACTCGGCGAAGGGTGCGCCATTGCGAAGCGCTCCGGGTTTGCGCTGCAGGACTGCCAGATAGTGACGCCAGTCGTAGATGGTCTCGCCATGGTCGTGGCTGCGGTTGATACACCGCTCGTGCTCAGCAATCACCTGACCTTCGGCAACGAACACGAGCTTTGCGGCGTAGACGCGCAAGCTGATGGGGCGGTTGGCGAACGACGCCGGCACGCTGTAGCGGTTGCGCTCGAAGTTCACGAGGCAGGTTGGCGAGACGCGTTTGGTGTGTTCGACGAAGCCATCGAATGGCTGGCCGACCGGCATCAGGTGTGGCCGCTCGGCAGACCACGCGTCCCAGATCGTCATGTCCTGCTCCGGGTGCCGCGTCTGCTGCCATAGCAGCACGCACTGGTCAGCCAGCCAGTCGTTTAACGCGGCCAGCGAACCGAACGCCGGCACCTTCTGCCAGAGCCGGTGACGGCTGTCCTGGACGTTCTTCTCGATCTGCCCCTTCTCCCAGCCGGAGGCGACGTTGCAGAACTCGGCGTCAAACAGGTAGTGGCTCACCATCGCGCTGAACCGCGCGTTGACCTCGCGCACCTTGCCGGGACGTACCCTGTCGACGGCGGTCTTCATGTTGTCGTAGATGCCGCGGCGTGGAATGCCGCCCCAGGCGACGAACGCGTGATGATGCGCGTCGAACAGCATCTCATGGGTCTGCAGGAGATAGGCACGCAGGAAGAAGGCACGGCTGTGACTGAGCTTGAGCTGCGCGACCTGCAGCTTGGTGCGCTCGCCATTGATGATGGCCCAGTCCTCGCTCCAGTCGAACTGGAACGCTTCGCCGGCGGCAAACCGGAGCGGAACGAAGGTTCCGCGTCCGGTCGTCCTGGCCTGCTCGTGCTGTTCCTGTCGCCAGCGCCGGGCAAACGCCGCGACACGGTCGTAAGAGCCGGTGAAACCCAGTGCGCACAGGTCTGCGTGGATTTGCTTCAGGGTTCTGCGCTGTTTGCGGGGCCGGTTTGCCTCCGTCTTGAGCCAGCCTGCGAGCTTCGCAGCGAACCCATCGAGTTTGCTGGGGCTGTGGCGTTCGGGATAGGCCGGCAGGACCGTGCCAGCCCGTATGTAACGCCTGACCGTGTTTCTCGACACGCCCAGTCGTTTGGCAATCTCGCGCAACGAGACATGATCGCGAAAGTGCCAGCGTCGGATGATGCTCAATATAGCCACGTCGATCACTCCGTTCCCCCGCCCGTTGCCGAGCAGGTCAGTGTTCTACGTGGGTC